>CALMJN010000309.1 GCA_937864385.1 uncultured Methanosarcinales archaeon
ACAGGCAAGACCATTCTGGCCAAAGCGGTGGCCCAGAGCACCGATGCCTCATTTCTCAGGGTGGTGGGATCGGAGTTCGTGCAGAAGTACATCGGCGAGGGCGCCCGGCTGGTGCGGGAGCTCTTCGAGCTGGCCAAGAGCAAGTCTCCTGCAATCATATTCATAGATGAGCTGGATGCCATTGGAGCCCGGCGCATGGATGGGGCCACCAGCGGGGACCGTGAGGTGCAGAGGACGCTGATGCAGATCCTGGCGGAGATGGATGGATTTGATGCCCGGGGCGAGGTCAAACTGATCGCCGCCACCAACCGCCTGGATATGCTCGATCCGGCATTGCTGCGGCCGGGGCGCTTCGACAGGGTGATCGAGATTCCTCTACCCACCAGAGAGGCACGGGAGGCCATATTGAGGATCCACACCTCGGGCATGAACCTGGATCCGGGTGTTAACCTCAAGCTTATATCGGACATGGCCGAGGGCTCCAGCGGTGCTGACTTGAAGGCTCTCTCCACCGAAGCAGGCATGTACGCCATCCGCGAGGAGAGGACCACGGTCTATCATAGCGACTTTGAGAATGCCGCGGCCAAGATACTGCACAAAGAGAGAAACATGGTCAGTGAGCCCGAGGATCTAGTTCAGCAGTACATTTGAGAGCCTGGTTGGTTCGATTTCCAAACCCCTTTTTTTTCTGCTGAGTGAAAAGAGAAATCTCATGCTTCCGCGAGTGGTTCTTCATAATGCCGTCAGCCTGGACGGAAGGATAGAGGGCTTTCCCCTGGATCTGGAGCAGTACTATCAGCTGGCTGCCACCTGGAAGGAGGACGCCACCCTGGCCGGATCGCAGACATTTCTTAAGGCTGCCGATGAGGCCCCTCCGGAGGATGAGAGCGCGTTTCTCCTGCCTGACGCGGATCCGGAGGACAGAAGACCGCTTCTGGTAATACCCGATAGCCGGGGGCAGATCCGCACCTGGCACTACTTGAGACGCCTGCCCTACTGGCGCGGCTTTGTGGCCCTCTGCTCCCGTTCCACCCCGAAAGAGTATCTGCAATACCTGCAGGAGAGGCACATCGACTGCATCATCGCCGGCGGCGAGCATGTGGACCTGCGGGCCTGCCTGGAGGAGCTCTCATCCCGCTACAAGGTAAAAGTGGTAAGAGTTGATGCGGGAGGAACATTGAACGGGCTGCTCCTCCACCAGGGTCTTGTTGACGAGGTGAGCCTTCTCATCTGCCCCAGCCTGGTGGGAGGGGAGAGGCAGAGCAGCATCTTCAAAGCTCCTGATCTTGCCGCAGCCGCAGGTCCGGCCTGGCAGGGGTCTGATGGCGCCATCTCTCTCTATCTCATAGATGCACAGAGGCTCAAAGGAGATGTGATCTGGCTGCGCTATATGGTTCAGCATTAAGGCCATCGGCCGTACGACACCTTATTTCAGCGGGAGAAATATCTTGATCCTCTGCCCATGGCCTGGCCATAGGCCAGCCCCACCAGCAGCCCCACTATATGGGCCATGTGAGCAATGTTGTCTGCCGAGCCCATGCTCAGGAAATCTATCAAAGCGTAGAGCACAACGGCGCTGCGTATGGAGATGGGTATGACAAAGAAGAGCAGCACCGAGATCTCCGGAGCGATGATGGCCAGGCAGCCCATGACCCCATAGAGAGCACCGCTGGCTCCTACGAGGCTTCCTCCCGCCACCATCATCTGCCCAGCAGCCGCCACTATTCCGGACAGGATATAGATCTCCAGAAATTTCCTCTCACCCACCCGCCGCTCCAGCTCCATGCCGAAAAAGAAGAGCACGACCATATTCCAGAAGAGATGGTCGAAGTTGGCATGAACGAACATATGGGTTATCAGAGTCCAGGGCCTCTGCATCAGGTATTCTGGCCGGAGAGCCAAAAGTCCAAAGAGGCCGGGAACAACTGCCCCGAGAAAGAAGACGGCAATGCAAAGCAGCAATATAGCTCCGGATGCGGATATGGGAAGGCCGGAGGGAATCCTGCTTCTCCAGTTGCCTTGACTCTCCGGCTCGCCCCATTCATTCCTCTTCATTTCTCAGCCACCTAGATAGCAAGCTTCAACTCTCTCATTCGGTTACATACTGGCCGTTACGCAGAACTATGACATAATCGGCTGAGTTTCTGAGAGCCACAGAGAATCCCGGCTCAGCTCCGAAGATAATGGTCTCCTTGCCATGCTCCATGGCCTTGAGCAGCACGGGCTTGAGATCGGCATCCCGGGTGACCAGGGCCAGGGTATCTATGACCGGATTGTAGATCATATCCACGCCCTCCACCGCCATCCTCACATCCACATCGCTGGTGCAGATCACCGCCTCGAAGCCCTGATTTTCCACCGCCTCCACCAGCTTCTCTGAGGCATACTGGTTCAAGAAGACCTTGCCCATCTTGATGTCGCCATAATCCTTGAGCATATCCCGGATCTCTTCCAGATCCATCTGGAACTCCTTTCTGAGCATATTGGGCCCATCCACGAGCAGTCCGATCTTCTTTCTGCCCTTCTCCTTCTTTGAGCCGAGGTAGCTCATTATATGCTCAAATTGAATTGGCATCCTGTTCATCTTGACCATTTCTTTATGAATTCTCTAAGGTAGTGTACTTGATCGGATGTTATAAATTCGTTTGGTATTTTCCGCCGTTATCCTCGCCAGCTCCTGAGGCTCCATTCCTCTGATTCTGGATATGAGGCGAATGGAGTCCAGAACGAATGAGGGCTCATTGCGTCCTCCTCTGGGAGAGAGGAAGGGGCTGTCAGTCTCCACCATCAGCCTCTCCAGAGATACATTGCGGGCCAGTATCTGATGGCGGCCGGAGCGGCAGACATTGGTGGCCAGGGAGATGTAATACCCCCGGTCCAGTGCCTCTTTCATGGTGGAGAGAGAGCCGCTGTAGCAGTGGAAGACCACTTTATCCAGATGCTTGACCATATCCAAAGCAGGCTGCTCTGCGTCCCGGGAGTGGATCACCAGGGGCTTGTCCAGGGCCCTGGCCAGGTCAATGACCCGACCGAAGACCTCCGCCTGGCGCCTCCTGCCAGGGGCATCCTTGCAGTGATAGTAGTCAAGGCCAGCCTCCCCTATCCCCACCGCTCGATCGGCATTCTCTTCCAACTGCCGGAAGAGCATATCCAGCTCGGGCTCCCTGATGCTCTCCAATGTATTGGGCGAGAGGCCCAGAGTAGCGGAGATGAAATCGTATTTGGCAGAGAGTTCAAGAGACCTGGAATTGGTGGAGAGGTCGACCCCAGAGTTTATCATATGAGCTATCCCCGAGCGGCGGGCGCTGTCCAGCACCTCTTGGCGGTCCTTACTAAATTGCTTGAAGTCCAGATGGCAATGAGCGTCTATTATGCCGGAAATTGGATTATCAGGCGATGGAATTCCTCCAGGTCTGCTGCTTATGCCTGGTTGGCTTTATCTCTTTTGGTATAGCAGAGATCTGGATGAGAATAAAGCAGGATCATGAGGTCAAAAAAAAAACACAATTGATGCCGGCGGGAAATGAATTTATCCTGAACAGACACAGAGCGGTGATCAAATGAAACCTATAGATCAGGTGATACAGACCTCGGCCAGGATAAGCTCCATGGAGATAAGAGGAGCGGGCCGAATAGCCAGTGCCGCTGCCGCCTCTCTGCGCGACTTGGCCCTGGCGGCAGAGGCAGAAAGTCTGGATGATTTCAATGCCCAGATGAAGGCCGCAGCCCAGATGCTTCTGGAGACCAGGCCCACTGCGGTCTCTTTATCCAATGCCATACGCATGGTCATGAGATATGAGGCAGCCGACCTGCCCTCCGCCCGAGAGGCGGTTGTCTCCAATGCCAATCGATTCATAGAAAGCTCGGAGAAGGCTCTGGAGAAGATCGGCCAGATCGGCAGCCGCAGGATCAGAGATGGCGATGTGGTCATGACCCACTGCAACTCTCTGGCTGCCCTGTCGGTGATCAGCACCGCTCATAAAGCAGGCAAAAAGATCAGAGTGATCGCCACAGAGTCCCGTCCCAGATTCCAGGGGCATACCACCATAGGAATGCTGGACAGGCTGGGTGTGGAAACGGAACTGATAGTCGATTCTGCCGCGAGGAGCTTCATGAACGAGGTGGATCTGGTGGTGGTGGGGGCGGATGTGATAACCGCCAACGGAACGCTTGTAAATAAGATCGGAACCGCCCAGATTGCCCTATCTGCCCATGAGGCCAGGACCGGCTTCATGGTGGCGGCCGAGACCTATAAGTTCAGCCCCCAGACCATCCTGGGCGAGCTGGTGACCATAGAGGAGAGGGATGCGGCGGAGGTTCTGGCTGATCACAGCCGCTACAGCCATGTCCGGGTTCGAAACCCGGCCTTCGATGTCACACCCCACCAGTATATCGATCTGATATGCACCGAGGTGGGAGCTATACCTCCGGAGATGAGCTATCTGATCATCAGGGAGAGGTTGGGATGGGAGATGGAGAGCTAGACCTATATCCTCTTCCTGAAACATCTCAAAACGACCAGCAGGCCGAGAACTGCCATTGCTGCTCCGGGCATAGGAGCCTGTTGCGACGCTTCACCGGCCTCGGCTTCCGCTCCTGTTGGCTGAGATGCCCCTCCGGAATTGTCTGAAAGTTCAGGCTCCGAATTGTCTGCACCAGACATATCCTTCAGATAATCGATCGTCGAGTCGTAAACAGCTTCAGCCTGGCTCTTTTGCTCAATTACATTGATGTAGGCGGTCATCCTGCCCGGTCTGGCTCCCGGAGCGGCTGTATCCACCACAAAGGAGTAGTTGCCAGGGGCAACATCGCCTGCTTTGACCGAGCATTCATAATCGGTGACACCGGCAGGAAAGACATTCTTTATCATCTTGGGGCAGGTGAAGTCAAAGCCTTCGCTCCGGTTCCTGAAGACCAGCTCCACATAGGCCCTCTCGCCGCCCATGCCCTTGACCGAGACGGTGAAGTTGGCCTCGCTGTTGGCCGTCATCTCTATGGGAGTGACATTGATCACCTTGAACCAGCCGCCGGATGCATCCACCGGGCTGGACAGGAGCAAAATTGGCAGAAGAAGAACGGCTAATCTATTTTTCATGGACAATAGATTATATTGACAGATATTAAGAGGTTTCGGGATACCCTACCACAGCAGCAGCCCGAAGTACCTCGCCGCATAAACCACACCCACCACAATTACCAGGGCCCCGAAGAACTTGGTGGTCCAGGCACCCACAGATACATACTTCTCCCCGATCCTTCCTCCCACGGTTCGGGAGAAGGTGGCTATGGGAATGATAGGAACGCCGTGACCCACCCCGAAGATGAATAGCATCATGCCTCCCGCCAGGGGAGTAACATCCTGGGATGCCAGCCAGATCAGCACCGGCAAGACCATGGAAAGGGCACAGGGAGCCCAGCCCAGGGCGAAGAATACCCCCAAAGTTAGGGCACCGATGAAGGCGGATCGCTGGAAGAGGGAGATGGATGCCTCCACCGACCTTTGCAGCAGGCTCTTCTTGACCTCGCAGTGTTCTC
>CALMJN010000310.1 GCA_937864385.1 uncultured Methanosarcinales archaeon
AAGTCCGAAAAATAAAGTATTAGATTTCTTAATAGTCCATCAAGAGTTTGACTATTCATTAAAGGATATAGCTAAATTCTCTAAAATCAGCTATAGCTCAATGAAAAGCATGAAAAACAAGCTGATCAAAGACAAAGATGAGATGGAAAAAAAGAAGGATTGATTGAATTGGATATCAAGATTCCAGAGGAGCGGGTGGGCGTCCTGGTGGGACCGGGCGGGTCCATGAAGCATTTGATAGAAGAGAAGACCAAGACCACGCTGGAGATCGACAGCGAAACAGGCACGGTCTCCATAGCCTCGGCCGAGGACCCATTGCAGGGACTGAGGGTCCTGGATTTGGTAAAAGCCATTGGTAGGGGCTTCTCCCCGGAGAGGTCCCTTGCCATCCTGGAAGACGAAATGCTCATGCTGGATGTGATGGACCTCTCCAAGATGGTGGGCACCAGGAGCGATATGGCCAGGATTAAAGGCCGCATCATCGGCAAGGACGGACGCTCCCGGGAGATCATGGAGAGGCTATCCGGGGCCAGGGTATCCGTCTATGGCAAGACGGTCTCCCTGCTGGGCTACCCGGAGCAGATCAGGGTGGCCAGGACGGCCATTGAGATGCTGCTTGATGGCGCTCCTCACGGCAATGTCTACAGCTTCCTGGAGAAGAAGCATCGGGAGCTGGCTATGGAAGAGCTGAAGGAACAGGGCATACTCTGAGGACCTGATTTTGGAGCTGCAGCTCGAGCTTGAGACCGTGGATTGGCTGCTCATAGCCGCGGCTCTAATTGGCCTTTATGCCATCCTCCTCCTGCCTTTGAAGGACAGTGAAGAGTGGAAGGGCAGGGGCATTAGCGTGGGAAGCATTCTGGGCATCCCCTTGGCTATCTTCTTTCGCACCACCAGAGGCCTAGATCTTCTGGATAAGCTGGCCCGGCCCAGACTCTTCTGGAGGCTGGTGGCCTCAGCGGGCATACCCCTGGTGGTCTTGAGCATGGCCTACTTCCTCATGCTGGTCCTGCTCATGACATTTTTCATGATTCAGGAGCCTCCGGAGCCCAGCAGCTATAATGAACCGAGAAATATCCTGCTCATCCCGGGATTAAATGAGTACATACCCTTCATATGGGGCTGGATAGCCCTCTTTGTGACCCTTCTGGTGCACGAGTTTGCTCACGGTATATTGAGCCGGGTAGAGGGAGTGCGGGTCAAGTCCATGGGTATTGTGACAGTTTTAATAGCTCCCATTGCCGCATTTGTCGAGCCCGATGACGAGGAGCTCTTCGGAGGCAAGGACAGGCCCCCATTGGTGGACAAGAGGGCAAGAATCCGGATTCTATCGGCGGGGGTTATATCCAATTTCATAGTGGCGGCGGCAGCCATGGCCCTCTTCTTCGGACCGGTGATCGGAGCCATATCTCCCGTGGACCGCCTGATTGTGGTAGATGTAGAGGAGAACTCTGAGGCCCAGGAGGACGGCTATGCCATGGGCATGGTTTTAATGCAGGCCAATGGCAGAGATGTGAGCAGTTTAAAGCAGTTCTACCAGGATCTGGTCGGCGCATCTGAACAGGGCAAATTGAGCCTGCTTTTTAAAGATAGTGACAGGGCGCTTTCTGTCACCGGTCAGCCCCAAAGGGGCATCTTGGTGGGTTCCATATTCAAGGACTCGGGAGCTTATCAGGCCGGGCTTCCCGCCAATAGCGTCATCACTGAAATCGACGGCCAAAAAACAGCAGACCTGGCCGGCTTCCGGGAGCTGATGAACTCCACCCATCCCGGTCAGATGGTGAATATTACCACGGCTCAGGGCCGGACCTATCCGGTAAACCTCACCACCAGAGATGACGCCGCTATAGAGCAGGGCGGATTCATAGGCATAGCCATATCCGGAAATGCCGTATTTAGCGGTGGGGCAACCTTCCAGGAGGCTCCTGCCAGGCAGTTTCTGGAGCAGCTCAGGGCTGTGCCCGGCATGGGCATGAGCGGCTTTCATCTCATGCTTTCCCTCCCCTTTGCCGGCGTCCCAGGGCTCTCTCAGAAGGGCTTCCCCGGCTTTTCCGGCTGGCTGACCGCGGTCTTTGAGCCAAGCGGATGGGCCGAGCCCCTGGGAGAGAAGCTCTTCTGGATCGCCAACCTGTTGCTCTGGATCGGCTGGATCAATCTCTATGCCGGCCTCTTCAACTGTCTTCCTGCCGTGCCTCTGGACGGAGGGCATATCTTCCGGGATCTGGTCCAGTCGGGATTCGAGCGAATTGTAAGAGCGGAGGAGGCAGAAAGGCTCACCAGAACCACTGTGGCTATACTAACATGGCTGGTGCTGACATCTTTGCTCATAACCATTATCGCCCCCTTCACCAACGGGCTATCTATCTAGTGGCACGTCAGTTTTAAACCATCTCAGAGAAATGGATCTTGAAGATTAAAGGCAGGTTGGCTCCTATGAAAACGAGGGCAATTCGGCATTGGGCAGTGCTGGGATTGATGGTAGTTCTGGCCGCTCAGGCGGCTCCAGCAGAAGCTTCATCCCTGGAGATATCCGATCTATTCTCCAGCATGGAATCGGCGGATATCACTGTGAACGGGGAGGGTGCAGGCGCTCTGCAACTGGATCTGATCCACGATGGAGAGAAGATAGCCAGCCGGAATATTGCCCTGGACGGTCCGGGAACCTGGGTCGTACGCTGGCCGTCCATAGGGGCTGAGGAAGGCAGTTATGACTGCTGCGCCTCCCTGGTGCAAAATCAGACCACCTCCAAGAGGTGCTATAATTTCTATTACGGCGGGGTGGAGCCCATAAGATTCGATGTGCGGGACTTTCGGGCCGATTCGCGGGGAATGCACCTGGCAATCAGCGCCAGCGATTCCACTGTAGTTGATATCTATTACATGCTGCTGGAAGGGGGAAAAGCCGTCTACATAACAAGAGAGCAGTCAGTTCCCATAGCTGGAAGCTATTCCACTCCCATTGCCAAGGACTATGCCTGGAAGCAGATACTGGAAAAGGGGCACAGCTATGAGGGCCGGGTGAAGATTGTGGAACTGAATCATAACCAGATCCGGGCCTTCATGAATTCGTTTCAGGCTGTGGATGATGCATCCATCAGCGAGACCTATCAGGATGAGACCGGAGCCAGCGCCACGGTGCTGGGCAACTCCCGGGTTCCCTTTGTGGGATATCTGCGTTTTATCCTCTACCAGAACGGCTCGCTGCTCAATATCACGGAGAAAAAGACCCCCGTTCTCCTGGCCGGAGACGATGATACTGTAGAGATCACCTGGAATGGCACTCTTGAGCCGGGCATCTATCAGCTCCGTACTATCCTGATGAGCCAGGACGGGTCGGTTATGGATCTGGAGGAGAATGTGATCGAGGCCGAGCCTCTGCAAAAGATCAATGCCACAGAGACTGCAGAAAAATCAGGATTGCCATCCGGTCTGGCTGCCCTGGCCATATTCATAGCTGCAATTATGCGGAAAAGGAGATGAGAATGATATGAAGGGGATAAGCCTTACCAACATAGTCTTTGCGGGAATCCTGCTGGCCTTTCTGCTCCTGGGAGCGGAAGCAGACGACAGGCAAAACGCCACTATGAATCTCATGGTCAACCAGAGCAGTAGCCTAGATGAAAATATGTCTGCCAATGATAGCCAAGTCCAATCAGCAGTTGTCTCTTTGGGCGCAGGGAATAGGAATGCAGGAAAGGTTCTGCGCACTGGCTTCCAGGAGAAAAAAGCAGTAAATGACCTGGATGTTTATGGAAACAGATCTGTCCATGTGATACCTCCCCAGGATCCCGCTCAGTGGGCCTTCGATATCAGCCAGAGGGTGGGAAATGTGTCCAAATTCGATTATTCAAATAGCTTTAAGCCTCTTTTCAGCATGAGCCCGTACTCCCGGACGAAGGCGGTCTACCAGGCTCCATCCAACCTATCCTCCCGCCCGGTTTACAGCATATCCGGATATCCCAGGATCAAGATAGCCAGCGGTATTCCCTGAAAGCCGGAGCTAGAGGAAGTTCCAAAGTAAAATTCAATAAAAATTTTTAGAATAATTATTCTTCTCTCTGAAGCGGTTGGACCGAGGGTCTCAGAGATATTTTTGCAGCTTTGCCGCCAGTGCCGGCTTGGGGTAGGCACCCACAAGCTTGTCTATCAGCTTTCCGTCCTTGAATATCATCAGGGTGGGTATTGCCGATATCCTGTATTTATTGGCAGTCTGCATATTCTGGTCCACATTGAGCTTGCCGAAGACGGCCCTTCCCTTCATCTCCGCCGCCAGCTGCTCTATGATGGGGCCGATCATGCGGCAGGGTCCACACCATTCCGCCCAGCAATCCAGGATGAAGAGGGGATAGGCGGAGGTCATCGAGTCTATGGTGGCATCAGTGACGATAACCGGCTTATCGGGAAGCTCTATGGAAGGCGCAGGTGGTTTGTTCATATCTTTCATCATCTTCTCCATCTTCTTTCTCTTTATCTCATCCAGCTCGTCCAATCTCAATCCTCCAAGCTCTCTTTGGCTTTGATTATGAGGGATCTGAAGTGGCCCAGGTCCACAGGCATTATATGGAAGGGCAGGTTGGTGAAGTCGAAGAACTCCAGGAGATCCTTCTCGCGCATGGATGCGTCTTTGAGGGTGTCCAGGTATACCGAGCCTCGAAATGATCCCATACCCATTCTGGCCTCCTCCACCCCCCAGTTCATGCGGCGGAAGATATCCTTCCAGGCATCCAGCCAGCCCGGGGAGAGGTAGAAGTAAAGCCCCTCTTTCGCCTTATCCTCCATGCCCTTCCTGGTTATGAGCGCATCAACGCAGTTCTGGCAGTCGATAAGTGCGGCATGATATGGCTTTAAGATCCTATCCATACCGGGATGGCACTGGCCGTAGAGCATAATTATGCCCTCAACTCCATCAGAGCGGCACTCCTCCAGCTTAGCGACAAGAGCCGCCCGGAGGTCATCGAAATCCACATGCAGGCCAGCGGGCAGGTAATGGGCTCGAAATGCAAAGTCCAAATTGGGGCGGAGCAGTTCCAATTCCCTTTCAAAGACCCCGCAAGCGACGATGGCATACATGGCTAGATCAATTCAAGGCGGCATAAGATATATCTGTAATCCTTGGGCCTCTCATGCTCTCAATCTTAAACTCCAAACATGCCCGTGTCAATCCAATCAGCTTTGAGCAGAGACCACCAATCGCTGGCCAGGCCGTTCAGGACATAATCATAAGGAAGCCAGCCGTAGCCATTGTCTCCCCAGGAGCTGCCCCAGCTGTTCCTGATGAGCAGAGCGCCCTTGCTCGATTTTTTGTTGGATGGATTGACTATGACCTTGCTATCATCATATCCTACCGCGCAGACGGCGTGTCCACCCATCATCTTTTCCCCCCGGGATGGATAGGGTATCTCCCCGCTGCCTGCTGCCAGGTTGATGGAGGTGTAAACTGTAAAGCCGAACATGGAAGGCAGTCCCGCCCCTAAATTTCTCTTAATGGATGAGAGAAGCTGGGCTTTAGGGGTTCCCGGAGGATCGTAGCGGTAGTAATTCACCGCCTTGTAGTTGTCGGCAAAGGAATAAAGAAAGGCAGCAGGCTCATTATCGAACTTGCTGATGATATAGGGACAATACTTCTCCGGGGGCACCCCGAAGAGGAGCATGGCCTCTGCGGCGGTCCTCAGATATGCCCCGCTGTCTCCGGTCAGGCCCAGGAGATTCCTGGTGGTCTTATAAAGGAATAAACGGGAGGTATCGATATAGGTGGATGACGCCTTCTTCTCAAAATACTCGAATAGTCCTGTTCCGGCGTTTGCAGTGCAAGATCCCAATTCTCCCTGGTTTTCTACGGGGGAGCACCATGCTCTCAAGTCCACAGAGGCTGGAGCGGTCTTGGCGAATTTGATCTTTTCCAGCTTCTCCTTAACCGCGGGTGTCTGCTGAGTATAATCTCTGAAGTCGGGCAGCTCCCGCAGCCATCCCATGCCCATGAATCCCTCGCCGTCCAAACCAAGCTTATTAGCTAGAACATTCATCTATCAACTCCTCCTGGAAATATGGCCAAAGCCTTTTGCAGATATACTGCCGCTACTTCTAATATTAATAATGATTGTAATTGAGGCCTTTGCTGCCTTACCGTCTTTACCTGCCGGCATAGAGGTTGATCTTCTCCCTATTGGCAGGATATGGCACAGACTCCGGCTTGATATTCAGGGATAGTAACATGACTGCCGCCAGGATTTGCCGTGGCATCCGCTCTCAAGGATCAAAAAGGCCCAGGTCGCACCAAAAGAATCAAATGCAGTCCCGGATATAAGCACAGGCGATGAGGTTGATGGCAAGAGTAATTCGCGAGCAATTCCTGCTGCTTCTTGTACTCTGTCTGGTCCAGCCAGCCTTTGCCGCGCATGAAGCCGGCCCGGTTGGCCCCTACAATGTTTCTTTTGATATGAATACCACCATGGATTACAGGGTCATAGTGGAGCCCTCCTCCAGTGGGATTTCGTCAGGGATTGGATTCATAAGATATAATCTCACAGTAGATAATGCAGACTATTTCGCAATTATAACATTGACAAGATACGAGCAACCTATGCTTGCCAACATCGCCGCCAATATGGATATAGTTCTAACTGCTCTATCTCTAGCAGGCGCCGACCAGCCAAAGATCTATCAAAATCTGACTATAGACGGGCAGCCCGCAGTGTTGGCTAATTTCAGGTTTGAGAGGCAATTCCTGGGGCAAGGGCGCTATCAAGAGGGAGATCTGGTAGTGGCTGCGGCATACTCCCCGGATGCAAGGCTCTATGAGGATGGGAACTATTGGGGACGAAATGACTGCCGGGTCATATCCACCTATCCCTGGGAGATAATCAGATATCTGCTTTACACCCTGCATGTGGAGGTGCCGGCAGAGGATCGAGCCCCCATGAACCAATCTCTCTCCGCCCCAGACATCGATAAACCGATCAATGAGAGCTCTGTCATTCAATTGATTTAATCCAGAGATGTCTTAAATCAAAGCCTGAAGAGCCTGCATTCTCCTTTTGCCAGGCTTTCATGGGGATGCATTCAGCATGAATTAAGATCTCCATCCTTCCCGAACGCCGGGCAGATACTCCCCGACGGTCCGTGCGCCTGCCGAGAGGCAGTCCTTTCAATTACCAAAAAACGGCTCTTTCGGTATCCAGGAGCTTATGGAGGTTTCATGTAGACATTAGGTGATCTTTACATAAAAATCACCTTTTAATATCAAGCAATCAACCTAGCCTATGGAGGAATTTAAATCAACTCGATTAAGCTGATGTTGTCTGTAATGGCGCTGGGACTGCTGGTCGCAGCGGGCTCTGCTCAGGATATAAGCATGGAATTTGCAGACGACGGATCTGGGTACAGCGATGAATTCTATGGTATGGGCGGTTATAAGGATGGTAGGGGTGATCACTTCCCCGATCAGGACAGGGACAGGCATATCCCCGATCAGAACAAACACTTCCCTGATCACGACAACCGTCATGATTTCAATAAAGGTCATGGTCATGACAACTACGACTGGCTCAATCCATGGGGAACTTATTCGTACAGCTACTGGTATTATCCCAGCTATAGCTACTACTGGTATCCAAGCTACAGCTACACATATCCGGTCACCTACACTGCGCCTGTAGTCTATCCCAAATATACCTACTACTATGATCCGGTGGTGTATGACCCCTGGTATGCAGCCAATGTCTATGGCTGGACTGGGACGACCTATTACTATTCCGGTAGCTGGTCTTGGTCTCGCCGGTGTTGTCGAAGGTGATTTCGTACGATCCCGGCGGCAGATATTCCGTCACCGCGATGGACACCGCGCCCGTCGTGATTCCATAGGCGTTGGTCGCCACCACGGTCAGCG
>CALMJN010000311.1 GCA_937864385.1 uncultured Methanosarcinales archaeon
CAATGACCGACGGGTCCTTGGAGTTGACCGCAATGGGAAAGGCATCGATTCCGGCAAAGTTCTTGAAGAGTATTGCTTTTCCCTCCATCACCGGTAGGGAAGCCAGGGGCCCTATGTCTCCCAGGCCCAATACCGCGGTTCCATCAGTTACCACAGCCACCAAATTGCCTTTGGCCGTGTATTTATAGACGTCATCGGGGTTCTTCTCAATCTCCCGGCAGGGCTCGGCCACGCCTGGCGTGTAAGCCAGGGAGAGATCTTTTACCGTGGCGCAGGGGACCTTGCTGTGCACTGCAATCTTGCCCCCGGACGCCCTATGAAAATTTAATGCTTCATCTCTTAAAGACATAACAACACCTGATTGTCCGGCTAAACTGAGGAGCAACAGATATAAAGCATGGGTTAGACGGACTGTGAGGTAAGCCGGGGTGGCAGAGCGGACAATTTCCGCGGAATCAATGCCGCGGGAGTTCAAACGCGGCAGGCTCGAGACCTGTTGTCCCTTCCAGGGACGCTTGGGTTCAAAATGGCAGGGCGCTATAGCTCGGCCAGGAAAATCCCAACCCCGGCGCTAATCAAATTCAGAAAAAGGCGATAGAATTATGGCTAGATTTCCAGAAGCAGAAAAGAGAATCTTGAATCTCAAGATATGCATGCGCTGCAACGCCAGAAATCCCGTGAGAGCTACCCGCTGCCGTAAGTGCGGGTACGAAGGATTGAGAATGAAATCCAAGGAAAACAAGACCGCTTAAATGACATTTGAGAGGGGCAGAGTTGAGCTGCTCCTGGCCCGGGCGGCAGAGCGGGGAGCCGGGCATCTCACCCTGATCGATCCCGACTCCCAGAGTCCAGACCAGGCGGGGGCTATTGCCCGAGCGGCAGCAGATGGAGGCACCGATGCCATCATGGTGGGCGGCTCGGTGGGCGCGGCGGGAGTTCTCCTTCACCAAACCGTGGCCAGGATCAAGGAGCAGACCGATCTGCCGGTGATCCTCTTTCCCAGCAGCGTGGCCGGGCTGTGCGAGAACGCCGATGCCGTCTTCTTCATGAGCCTGCTCAACTCCCGTTCCCCGTCCTATTTAATCGAAAACCAGGCCCTTGGAGCACCTCTGGTTTTGCGCTATGGCCTGGAGCCGATTCCCATGGCCTATATCATCATCGAGCCGGGGGGCACGGTGGGGTATGTGGGAGACGCCCGGCTGATACCGCGAAAGAAGCCGGAGCTGGCTGCAGCCTATGCCCTGGCGGCCAAGTTCATGGGCATGAGGCTGGTCTACCTGGAAGCCGGCTCGGGGGCAGACGCACCTGTGCCGCTGGCCATGGTCTCTCTGGTCAAGAGGCTCCTGGGAGATGTTCTTCTCATAGCCGGCGGGGGCATCAGGGACGGGGCAGCCGCTGCAGAGCTGGCGGCAGCCGGTGCGGACCTGATTGTGACCGGCACAGCGGTGGAGAAAAGCCAGGACGTGAAAGGCTTCGTCTCCCAGATCACCTCCGCCATTGGCAGGTAGCTTTTTGTGTCCGGCCATCTGTCCGCTTTTCTGGATCAAAACGGCCTGGACGGCTTTCTTTATGTAGGGGAGAGCTACGGCGACGCGGATATGTATTATCTCTCCCGCTTTCTGGCCGGGGACAGGTTCGCCCTGCTGGCAGGGAAAGAGAGCATCCTTCTGGTCTCATCCATGGAGCTGGGCCGGGCCAGAAAGGAGTCCGCTGCCGACCGGGTCCTGAGCACCTCTGAGTTTCATATCACAGACAAGCTCAAGAGCAGCAAAAGGCCCGACGAGGCTTATGCCCTGGTTTTGGCCGATTTTCTGGGCCGCTGCTCGGTCAAGAGGCTGGGGGTGCCCTACAATTTTCCCGCCGGAATCTACCGCAGCCTTGTGCAGGATTTCAGTGTCCAGATTCTGAGCAGCCCCATAGCAAGGCAAAGAGAGATCAAGAGACCTGAGGAGCTGCAGGCCATCGCCCTCACCCAGAGGGCATGCGAGAGGGCCATGAAAAGGGCCATTCGTCTCATAGCCAGCTCTGAGGCCAGGGGGGAGATGCTTTTCCGGGGAGGCGAGCCTCTTACATCGGAGAGGGTTCGCCGGGCCATTGAGCTCTCCCTGCTGGAAGACGGCTGCGAGGCGGTGGACACCATTGTGTCAGGTGGGAGGCAGGCAGCCGATCCCCATTCCCGAGGAGCGGGACCCCTCCCGGCCCATGCGCCGATAGTCATCGACATATTCCCCAGATCGAAGAGCAGCAGGTACTTTGCCGATATGACCCGTACTGTTCTCAAGGGCGAGGCATCTTCTGAGGTTGTGGAGCTTTACCGTGCGGTGGAGGCAGCTCAGAAGGCGGGCCTTGAGGCAGTGCGAGAGGGAGCCACGGGATCTGATGTACACCGGCGGGTATCCGATGTATTCCAGGAGCAGGGATATCCGGAGAGAGAAGGATGCGGCTTCACCCACTCCACCGGGCACGGGGTGGGCCTGGAAGTCCATGAGAGGCCTTCTCTGGGGGAAGCGGGAGAGGCTCTCAAGAGCGGTCAGGTAGTCACGGTTGAGCCGGGCCTCTATTACCCGGATCTGGGTGGCGTCCGGCTGGAGGATCTGGTTGTGGTAGAAAAAGACGGCTGCCATAACCTGACCCGTTTCCAGAGAAAGCTGGTGGTCTGAGGTGTTCACGATGGAAGACAATATGATGGAAGCTGAAATTCTTGAGAAGTACAGGAAGGCGGGACAAATTTTGTCCCAGGTCATGGCTCAGGCCGGGCCCAGGATAAAGACGGGAGCATCACTGCTGGAGGTGGCCGAATTTGTGGAGGAGGCCATCAAGAGCAGAGGCGGCCAGCCCGCCTTTCCCTGCAATATATCCCTGGACAGAATTGCGGCTCACTATACCCCTGCGCCCAATGATCCAAGCACCTTTGGAGAGAATATGGTCAAGCTGGATATTGGGGTGCATGTGGACGGCTAC
>CALMJN010000312.1 GCA_937864385.1 uncultured Methanosarcinales archaeon
GATGATGATCAGGCTTCGGGGCAGCTCTTTTAGCTGGAGAAGTGACACATTGTCCAGAAATCCCGCCTCCAGGAGGCCGGGAATGGCCGGTACGAGGGACCGGGCGCCGGTGGCGATGACGATCTTTCGGGAGGTGATCTCTCTCTTTCCCGCCTTCAGGACATACTCGCCCGTAAATTCCGCTTTCTCTTTTATATAGGTCAGGCCCTCTGCCTTATCCAGAGCCTCCTCCAGATTGCGGCGGGCCTCATCCACCACGCCGTGCATGCGGCTCATGATTTTTTCGAAGTCAACCTCATATAGCTCAGCATGAACGCCAATATTTCTGGCATCCTGAATGCTGCGGATGACATCCGCCGGATAGATGAGCATCTTGGAGGGAATGCAGCCGTTGTTCAGGCAGGTGCCTCCGGTTGGTCCCTGGTCCACCAGAGCCACCCGAAGGCCCTTTTGCGCTGCCCCTGAGGCCACAATCGTCCCTGCTCCGGAGCCGATGACAATGAGATCGAATTCTTCCATAATATCGAAGGATCTTGGGGGCAGAATGCTTTATAGATTTTCTTTTGTCTTTCAGCCGCAGCTCTCCATCCTTGCAGAGTAGGGCTGGTTTTCCTTGAGGCACCACTGCATCTGGCGCATCAGATCCTTTATCTTCTCCTCCCCCGCTCCCGTCTCTTTAAGCTTCTCTACCATAACCTCGGCCAGACTTCCCTGCTCGACTCTCCTGGCTACCAGTGGCAGATATCCCTTCTCCTCTGCGGTGGCGCTCTTCTCCGCCAGCCGGAGCAGCCTCTCCAGCTCCGGCCGCAGCCCAGCCGTGCCCCGACGCATGGCCGACTCCAGCAAAGAGAGAAGGCTCTCTTCATCCTCCTCCAGGAGGAGATCGGATCGCAGCAGGGCTAAAAGGAAGGCAGAGAAGGCCATATCCGAGTGCAGGCACTCCTGCTCATCTATGGCTTTTATCTCCAGGCAGCTTCTGGTAAACCTGACTATAACCCCCCGGGAGTTGACCCACTCCCGGCAGAGAATATCCGCACCCTGCTTCTTTAGCTGGGTGTATATCCCCCGGTTGATTTTCACATAATCGTCCACGCTCTCCAGCTTCTCCGGCAGGATGCCGTGACAGATCTCAGGGATGGCCGCCTGATTTTCCCGGTAGTAGACCAGCCGGTTGTCCATATAGGAGGTGGCTTTTCCTTCCACCAGGGGCGAAGAGGCGGATACGGCCACCAGATAGGGCATGAGAGCGCGGATTTTATTGAACATGGCCACCAGATCTTCTTTCCCGTGATAGGGGATATTGATCTGCAGAGCCTGAATGTTCAGCCAGCCATGCTGCCTGATGTTAAAGAGGCGATCGTATGTCTGATAGTACTCCTGCTCGTCATGGTCCCAGTATGCCGTCTCATTTAACCTTAAAAGCGGATGCATCCCCAGGCCCATGAATCCATACTCATGGTTGGTGGCCCGATAAAGCTGGCAGAGACCCTGGTATAGTCTCTCCTCTAAGAATCCAAGGCCTCCCGGCCTCTGGGGGATCAGCTCGATGGCATGCTTTTGCAGCTCCTTGGAGACCAGAATGCCCCCGAAGGCCACCTCATGATCCAGCCGTCCGGCAATCTTCTCTATGATCTGATCGGATATGGCCAGAGCCCGCTGGCTCTTGTCGTTTATGGAGTACTCATGCTCTGTTCCGATGCATGATCCGGCTGCCAGAGATCTTAAAAATGCCGTGGGCATATCCGTTCAGTCCTTTAGAGCTATCTCTGCCACCAGATCCGTCTCCGGCTCATCTATCTTCAGGATCTCGGCCATCTCCTCGGTGGGAATGCCTCTCACCAGATGCATGATCCTGGCCACGGATGTCTCCAGCAGCGCGTCATAAGCTTCGGGATTGGCCTTGAGAAAACCGACCATGGGACAGATGACCTCTCTCTTGAGGAAAATCTGGAGCATTTTCTCCTTTAAGTCAAATGTAAAGGGCCCGGCCACGCAGGTCTCGGGCTTGATGGAATGAATGCTGCACTTGCCATCGACAAAGAGCACGCAATAGCCGTCAGGCTTGGCTCGCAGCCTCCAATATCCCTCAAACTCCATGGCCTCTTCAGGAACACCGTTTCTTCTCAGAGTATCGATTCTCTCCCGGCTCAGGGGCGGCCTGGCCTCAAAGCAGCAGCCTCCTTGAAGACGGCAGCCCTGGCAAGAGCGGCTTAAAGCCTCGCATAGATCATCTTCCATCAGAGCATCATCTCTTTGAACGACTCTCGATTTAATTTTAATTTAATAGTAATCTTCCAATATATATCTTTCAAAATGCATCCTCTCATGAATCAAAAAAAGTTAGGCTTTCTCTACCTCTCCGAGAAGTCTATCTTATAGGAGTAGGCCTCATTTTCAGTTAAGGCAGGCGGGCTGCATAAAGCGGCATCGGATCGCAGGCTCAATCCACCCTCGATGCCATCATAATCAGGAGCCTTTTGAGAGAGGCTCTCGGCATAGCCTCTTGCGTCTCCGGTCATGAGATAGGATATGATCTTTCCGAACATATCCGGATAATGAGCATCCTCTCCCCCTTCCAGAGAGGGATTGTCGTTGACCTCAATTACATAGATCTTTCCGTTGCTCTCCTTGATATCCACTCCGTACAGGCCCTTGCCTATAGCATTGCCGGCCTCCAGCCCCAGATTTATGACCTCCGGGGGAACCTGATCGGCAGGCACGCTCTCCACATCGCAATAAACGACATGGCCGTTCACCGATGCCTGGATCTTGAAGGTCTCAGAGGGAATTATGTAGCGGCAGGCATAGAGCAACTGTCCGCCGACCACCCCCACCCTCCAGTCGAACCTGCTCTCGATATACTCCTGCACCACAATCCAGTCCGAGAGCTTGAAGAACCTTCTGGCCACCTTGAGCAAATCCTCCACGCTTTCTACCTTCTCCACCCGGGCGGAGAAGGATGTGGATGGCTCCTTGAGCACCAGGGGAGAGCCCAATTCCAGGAATAGTGCAGCCGCTTGAGCCTCATCCAACTCCTTTTTATTTAAAAAGCGGGTCTGAGGCATGGAGATACTATTTTTCATAAGATGCATGTACATATTGATCTTATCGGCGCAGATCTTTATGGATTCGGGATCGTCTATCACCGGTATGCCGTACATCTGGGCCATCCGGGCCGCAACATAGGTGCTGTTCATGGGATCGGTATTGGCGCGGATAAAGAGAGCATCCAGCCTGGGGATCTTTTTCATGTCCACGGGGAAGATGAACTCCACGGTATGGCCCATGCCCTCAGCCACATCCCTGCATTTTATCACAGCCGAAATCTGCTCCGAGCTGCTCAAGGTCTGTCGATTTACAAATATGCCCAGCTTACTCAAGGCGTCTCACCCTCTTATCCAGGAGCTCCTGGAGCATTTCCGTCTCATCCTTTGATAGCTGAGAGTATTTTACGGGGGAGAGAGAGGAAAGTCGGCAGCCTGCCTCATCCTTAACCATCACCATCTCCACCAGTGGCAGTCTAAACACCTCATAGATTTTCTCTGCCAGATCCCTGGCCTTCTCACAGCAATTTATGGACTTGCCGAAGATGGATACGCATTTGACCACAGTAGCCCTCTCGCTTATCTTCTGATAGCAGAAGGGATATCTTCCCCGGTTGGTGACATGCTTGATGATCTGCTTGGCCTGCTCCAGGCCCGACACCAGAAAATGGTCCGATGGAGTGGAGAAGTAGTTCAGCCCATACACTATGGCCGGCAGGGAGACATAGACATTGGATATGATCCATTCGCAGACCGGGATTCCGGCCAGCTTGGCCTTCTCCAGACAGATGGGGACTATGTAGGCATCCAGCACATCGCTGCTGCTGGGTATGGTCCTGATACCATCGTTCTCGTTTCTGACAATGGTGTAATAGGGCTCGGTCTTGTAGAAGTAACTCTCATTAACAATATATTGAGAGTCATCTTCAGTTAAGACGTACATTATATCCCTTTTAGGAATGTGGTCTTTGCGTTTGTTCATTAAAGCATCACCGCATAGCCTGCGTGTGAAAAAAAGAACCTGTCTTGTTGAGAAAATCCGCGTTGCTTCCGGATTCGAGTGAGGCGATATCTGACATTTCTTTGTAGCTACCGCTACGGTGTCTATTCAAACTACGGTGCCGATCGGGATCGGATGCAGTCTCGTTCTCGGAAATATGGATCTCCTCAGGCCCTTATTCCTGGACTGGTAGTATTTATTTTTATCGAGCTGAAGGAGGGGCTTTCCAGAAAAATCGGCATCTATTGCCGTTGTGATCTTTAATCCTATTATCGGCCATCTCTGCATCCAGGAAGCAATATCGCGAGAATTAGCCCGGACCCTGGCGCTCGGACTAGCGCCAGGGACGTGACTCCCATCCTAATTTTCCTCCCCCAGCATCAGCATTAACTCCTTAGGACTGGTGACCGGCGGACGGCAGCTCTTGCCGCTGCAGATGTAGGCAGCGCTCTTGCCTTCGATTTTTGCCAGGCCTCTGGCGAATTCGGCCATCTCTGCCGTATCCTCTCCCCAGGAGAGGAGTACAGATTTGCTGGGCAGGAAGCGCTCTCTTATTGCTTTGAGCATCTCGATGGTGTCCTCATCTTCTTTTTCACCCGCCAGGGCGATCTGTAGGGCCGGTCCCAGGCCATAGTCCAGGGAGGAGAGAAGCATGGTGTATCCCAGAGTCTGGCCAGCCGTCGCTGCTCCCGAGGCTCCAGCCAGCTGCCAGGCTTTATTTTCCCATTCCGGCTGGCCGGTGAGATGGCTGAGCCGGAGAAGGTCCAGCATGGCCGCAGAATTCCCGGAGGGAATGGCTCCATCGCGAAATGTCTTCTCTCTCAGAGGAAGATCCGATGCATCATCTGGAGAAAAGAATAGTCCGCCTTTTTCATTATCCCAGAAATGCTCTATCATGGTCCGGGTCAGCATAGAGGCGGCACGGAGATACTTAGCCTCAAATAGCGTCTCATAGAGGTCGATCAGACCCCAGACGAGGAAGGCATAATCATCCAGGCAGCCGGATATCGCTGCACCTTCCCGGTAGGAATGAAACAGTCTGCCTTCTTCATCTTTCATCTCATTTAATATGAAATCCGCCGCTGCCGCTGCGGCATCGGCATATTCCGGCCGGTTTAGAGCCTGAGCCGCTTTGGCCAGGGCGGCTATCATCAGGCCGTTCCAGTCGGCCAGGATCTTGTCATCCTTTGGGGGATGCACCCTCTTTTCGCGCACAGCCAGCAGTCTCTCTCTGATGCCCTCCCAACGCCCCCAGAGATCGAACTCGCTTATGCCGAGCACCGATGCCGCATCCTTGAAGGTGGATCTGGCGATGAGAATATTCCTGCCCGCCTCGAAGTTGCCGCTCTCATAAATATCGAAGAGCCTTATCAGGAGGCGGAAATCCTCTCCATCCAGCACCTCTTTCAGCTCATCCGCCCTCCAGAGGTAGTATGCTCCCTCTTCACCCTCACTGTCGGCATCCTCGGCTGAAAAGAAGCCTCCCTGGGGGGAGGTCATATCCCGGAGCATATATTCCGAAATCTCCTGGACCGTCCGGGCATACTCCTTTTTTCCCGTGGCCTGGTAGGCCTCGGTATAGGCCATGACCATCATGGCCTGGTCGTAGAGCATCTTCTCAAAATGGGGAACCCGCCATCCTGCGTCGGTGGAGTATCTGTGAAATCCTCCACCCAGGTGATCGAAGACGCCGCCCATGCGCATGGCTTGCAGGGTCTCTTCCACCATCTGCAGGGCAAAAGCGTCTTTGCTTCTCTTCCAGTAACGGAGAAGGAAAAGGAGGTTATGAGGAGCGGGAAACTTGGGAGCGCCGCCAAAGCCACCGTTTTGGGGATCATAGATGGATGCCAGGGCATCATAGCCCCTCTTCAGAAGGGATTCGTCTAAAGCTTCATCCTCCGGGGACGGCCCGACCGGAGATTGCTTTAGATGATCCAGGATCTGGTCAGCCGATCGAAGCAATTCATCTCTGTTCTCCCGCCATAGCTCTCCTATCCTGGGAATGATCTCCAGCATCCCCGCCTGGCCGAAGCTCCCCCTCTTGGGAATATAGGTCGCGGCAAAGAAGGGCTTCTTGTCTGCAGTCATGATTATGGAAAGGGGCCAGCCTCCCCGGCCGGTCATGGCCAGGGCGGCCTTCATGTAGATCTGATCTATATCCGGCCTCTCCTCCCGGTCCACCTTGATGCAGATGAAGGTTTGGTTCATCAGATCAGCAACCTCCGGATCCTGGAAGGACTCCCGGGCCATTACATGACACCAGTGGCAGGTGGAGTAGCCCACGGATAGGAAGATCGGCCTGTCCTCTCTGGCGGCGGCCTGGAAGGCTTCATCGCCCCAGGGATACCAGTTCACGGGGTTGTGGGCATGCTGCAGGAGGTAGGGACTCTTCT
>CALMJN010000313.1 GCA_937864385.1 uncultured Methanosarcinales archaeon
GAATTGACCTAGCTTATAAGGCTTGCGTACAAAAATGCAGCCGCCCAAGAAAGCATATCACAACGATGTCCTTTCTCTGCCCCCTTGCCAATCGGTCGGACGACGAGGGGTTCCGAGGCAAATGATTTCGGTCTGACTGAAACAGGGCCCCGCTGATGAAGCGTATTCTCACTGCCTTTTACATTAATGCTCGTTTAGATAATTATAAAAAACAAAAGTAATATCTTATAGCTCGATTCATTTAGTCGAGACTATCTTTATAACATCCCCGTCCCTCAGTTCGTGCTTCTCCCCCAGCCTCATCTTGGTCTTGCCGTCTATGGCGAAGAGGAAGCTCTCCCCGATGTCCGAATGGACCCGGAACGCGAGGTCGCGGGCGGTGCTGCCCCGCTTCATGAGGAATGCGTCCGGCAATACCACGCCCTTCCTGTCGGTGAACTTGTTCTCGTCCTCCACCGGATAAAGCACGATGTAATCCAGCAGTTCAAAGACGGCCCGGTTGATACACTCTTGCACCCCGGTCCCCCCGTGCTGCTTCATGAGGTGCCTGATCTTCTCCAGACCTGATTTCTGGGCGGGGCTGAGCTGCCCCAAGATCTCGAAGTCGGGGTCTCCCGGCCTGTACTTGATCAGCCCCGCCTTCTCCGCCATCCTCAGAGCAATCTCCGCCGCCCCGCTGACAGGTATGACCAGGTCGTCCTTGAGGGCCAGCAGATGCTTGACATTTTCAGGTGGCGCAACGTCCATCTTGTTGGCGGCGAGGATCATGGGCTTGCTGTAGGCCCGCAGGAGACGGGCAAAGCGCAGGATATCCTCCTCCTTCCAGGCCCCAGGGTCCTTTTTCATCTCCGACAGGGCCCGGCGGATCTGGCTGTCCGAGACCCCCGCTCCTGCCATCTGGTCGATGAGAATCTGCTCGGGTTTGCCACCCAGAGCCTTGTAGTTTCTCATCAGCTTCTCCCAATTGCGGTTGAGGATGCCGTTCAGCCACATGGCTATCTCATGCTCCAGGAACCTGACATCGGAGACGGGATCGTGATTGCCCAGGCCCACAGGATTGCCCTCCGCATCCGTCCCGCCGGAGGCATCCAGGACATGGATCACCGCCTCTGCCACCCGCAGGGCGTCCAAAAATTCGTTGCCCAGGCCCTTTCCCAGATGAGCATCGGGCACCAGGCCAGCCACATCTATAAGCTCGATGGCAATGAAGCGCTGCCCGTCCTTGCACCTTCCGCAGCCCTCCTTGATCCCCAGCTCCCGGCAGGGGCAGGGAGCGCGGACATAGGACACGCCGTGGTTGGCATCGATGGTGGTGAAGGGGTAGTTTGCAATATCCACATCGACAAGAGTCGCCGCCTTGAAAAAGGTGGATTTGCCGGAGTTGGGCTTTCCAGCCAGCCCTATGGAGAGCATCAGAATCAGTGATCCTTCTCAGTTAGCGGATGATGCCGCCGACTTTCATCTCTTCAGACTTCCGCAGGAAGCGCTCTACCTTGCCGGCTGCAAGCCGTTTGGCCAGAGCCAGGCCCTTCTCCGAGACCGCCTTCTCCGCTATCAGGCCTGCGGCCAGAGCATCGCCATAGAGCTTCTCTCCCACATCGGTGCGGGTCAGCACCGTAGACCAGCCATCGGCCGAGCCCACGCTTCCCACCGAGACATCGGCAAGCTCGCTGGCGAAGTCAAAGCAAGGTCCGCAGCCGGGGAAGGTGTAGGGGTCGGTCTCCTCGATCTTGACCTCATGGGCCCCGCCGGCCTTGTCTATGACCCGGAACATGCCCTTCTTGATCTCAAAGCGGGCCACATCCCTGGGCTCTAGCCCGAACTTGCCCTTGACCAGACCGTTCATAAGGGCATCATAGTCGAAGTTCTCCATGCAGAAGAGGCCTACCAAGAGGGCGATCTTATCCTGGCCGAACTGGTAGGGCTCATCCAAGAGCTTGACCTTCCGGAGGCCCTGAATCTGGCAGGGCGTGCCCACAAAACCGATCTTCTTGTATCCCATCTCCAGGGCACCTTTCACCGCCATGACGCTGTTATGGATGGTGTACTTGGTCCCGGCGGCAGAGCGGATCTCTTCGGGGCTGGTGGCTATAAGGGTCTCGGTCCTCCACTCGTCGTCCCTGCCGGTGACAATGGCGCAGTCGATCATCCCCGACTGCATAGCCTCTACCAGCAGAGCTGTGGCCACCCCGCCGTCCTGAGCGGCCTCCAGGACGGGCTGGGCCTGGGCCGAGACTGCCTTTTTGTAAATTCCCAGAGCCTCATCCTCTTTTCGAGTCCGGCCGAAGAGCTTGGACTCCATGGCCGCCATGTCCAGGAAGGTTCTGGGGCAATAGGTGAAACACAGGCCGCAGAGGGGATCGTAATTCACCAGGTCCGGCCTGTTCTCCACATGATCTATTCTGGGGCAGAAGGCCTCGCAGGTGCCGCAGCGGCAGCAGATATCCGGCTTGATGACCTTATGCTCCAGCTCTCCGAATCCATATTCCAGGTAAGTGGGCTCAGCAAATTTCTCCTTAGCAGCCATGATCATGATCTCCGAAATTGAGGCTTAAAGTACTCTTCCGACCTAAAGCTTTTATGGTTCAAACAGCCTAGGCAGCAAGCATGATCCTGGGCCTGGATATCGGAGGGGCCAATACCAAGGCCGCCAGCTCGGACGGCCTTTTCGCCGCCTGCATCTACCTGCCACTCTGGAAGGGAGCGCCCC
>CALMJN010000314.1 GCA_937864385.1 uncultured Methanosarcinales archaeon
CGGGATTGGGCGATGACCATCTCCGGCGGCCATCGGCCGGATGGGGGGCTTTCCCGGTGGATCGCCGCTCCTCAACGGCGGCGGCTCCCTTCGCGGTGGGGATGGTCTTCGGCCGGTTTTCGCCGGGGTTTCCGCAACGTCAAAGAGCGTTTTTTGGCCCCGCAGCTGCGCGCGCTCCCGGTCGCTGAAGATCTCGATTGCGCCGTACTCGCCATCGAACCCGGGGCGGATGGTGAACCGCTTTTCACGCATGCGCCCGACGGCCTCCGCCAGAAGCGCAACGCCGGAGGTTGCGATGAGCTCCGGCGCATGGTTTAGAAGAACGGGCAGCTCCGGCCCCAGCCGCTCCAGCACGGTTTGGTGCGCGCGGCAGACCGTTGCGGTTTTGGGGCCGGCTTGCAGGATTTCGGATAGGATGTCCGTGAGCGGAATCAGGCTGTGGTAGAATGGTGCCGCGTCGGGCCTGTCCCCCTCCGGCCGGTCGGCCAGTTCTTCCACGCGGGACAGGACACCGACCGTAACCGGCTTTCCGCAGGCCGGGCAGTTGCCGGCCAGCCGCTTCGTCTCTTTGGGCTCCAGGCAAACGCCGCAGCAGCGATGACCGTCAAGGTGATATTTGCCCTGCTCCGGGAAAAACTCGATAGTCCCCTTGAAGTTTACCGGGTCTCTCGTTTTCAGAGCATCGCGCAAGGAAATATAAGACAGGTCGGCTTCGAAGAGGTTGGCTTCGCGGCCGACATTGCCCGGCGAGTGAGCGTCCGAGTTGGAGATGAGGCAAATGGAGTCCAGACTCGACACCCTCCAGTTCATGGCCGGGTCCGAGGAGAGCCCGGTTTCGGCGGCAAACACATGGTGGCTCAAATCGCCGAAGCACTCGCCGATGGAGTCGAAGCCCGATTTGGAGCCCAGCATGGAAAACCAGGGCGTCCATATATGCGCCGGGACGAGGAAGGCATCCGTGGAGGTTTCGAGCACGATTTCCAAAAGGTCGCGGGCGTCAAGTCCCAAAATAGGGCGCCCGTCGGAGGATACGTTCCCGATGGAGGCCAACCGGGCATTGAGCCGGCGCGCCGATTCGATGTCCGGCATAAATACGAGGTTGTGGTTCTTTCGGGTCCGGCCCTCTTTCTTGTAGATGTTGCTGATTTCCGTGACGAGGATAAAGCGGACGCGGCCCTGGCAGGCATGCGGCAGGGTGGCTTCGGCCCGGCGCTCCCATTCCGCTTTCAGTTTGAACAGACCCGGCTCAGCCTCCTCAAGCATCGCCTCGATTTCGGAGAACCACTCCGGATGCGTGAAATCGCCGGTTCCAACCACATCGACCCCTTTAAGGCGACAGGCTTTGAAAAGATTTTCAAAGGTCGACTCTCGTGATGTAGCTCTGGAAAACTTAGAGGGAGGTGGCCGTCACCTGGATGCCGTCCCGGGCCACCGCCGCCACCATGGGCGTGCTGATGACCTTGGGGTTGACGCTCATCTGCACCGCCTGGAGCACGTCGCGCCCCGCCAGGTCGATGCTGGCGGCGCGTTCGAAGGTCAGGGGGATACCCGCCTTGTCGGCCGAGATCAGGGCGACCACCACCGCATTGACGTTACCGCCGGCCAGGAAGTGCGCCTCGAGGAGATCCAACCCGAGATCCAGTCCGGCCTTGGTCGCGCTGATCAGGGGCTGGACGATAGCCCGTGGCGGCACCTGACGCAGGCGCATGCCGACCAGATCGCGGAACATGGCCACCCGCACGCCAGCGAAGTAGGCGGCAACCCAGAGCCCGATCGGCACGAAATAGGTGAACAGCAGCAGAAAGGCGATGCCGCCGACCAGCAGCATGATGATGAACGCCAAGGACGATCAATAGTAATCTCCTCAGCATATGATTCTCCATAGTAGATGGGTGGCATGTCTATCGGTCGAACATAAGACACAGGTTGTCGGTAAACGGGTGGTTGATATATGGCGGCTGGTAGCCGATTACATCTACCACTATCGCGTTGCTCATCTGTTCATCAATGACGAATAGAAGTATATGCTACCCAATAGTATCCAGAAATGGCATATTTAAATAGAATGATCGTTGCCCATCATATATTATGAATCAACCGACAGTAGAATCATTATTTGGGGCCAATGCAGGTATTGTTTGGAAAACACTCAATCAGAATGGGCCGAGCAACCTTGCCCGCCTGGTGAAGTCTACATCCCTGAGCCGCGAAGAGGTCTTTGGTGCATTAGGCTGGCTTGGCCGTGAAGACAAGATCTTGGTGGAGCAGAAAGGTCGGGCAATGGTCTTTTCGTTACGGGATGAAGAAGTGCGTCTGGTCGTCCCCGAAGAGACTGCTGTTGAACCTGCATTAAAACGAAAGTCAAACCGTCGCAAGAGTAAGCAGCCAAAGAAGGCCAAGAAAGGTCGCTCGGTCAAAGCCCCCGCCAAGCAGACTGAAAGTCCGGCCAATCAAACCGATAGGATGGAGGAATTCCTGCTTCATTGAATAAGAACGATGACCGGAAGCGGGCAGTTCTAGCCTATCTCTTTCAGGGTCTTGCGTCCCAATTCGGTTACGAATACCTTGGAGATGGCATTGGGAAGCGTTAAGCTTGACGGATAATCACTGATGAGAATATCCACATGCCCTGATTTCCTGAGCTTCATCAAACGGTCTCCCAGTTCGACTTCGTCCAGCTTCAAGACTTCATTGACTTTGACCGGACTGATAAAACGCTTCAATGAGACAGTCTCAATAGCCTTCATGATATCAAGATCTATTGTGTCCATTAACCTCACCAAATCATATATGCCATCCAATCGGATTTAAATTCTTTCGCATTGCTACAGGAACAACCTGGAAAAGCATTCTTAAAAACAGTATAATCGAGTCTGGGCGGGCCAACGCCGATCCACAGCGCCCTCCGCAGAGGAGCCAATCATCGAAATGATGGCTTGACTCCCGCCCCAGCTCGACTCTATGCCGTGTGAGGCGGTACAGCACCGGACTATTACACGGTGTCCGTCTCACGGGAACCCGTAGCATCGCCAGATGCCGGGTCTGCAAGTTGCCTCTACATCAGCTTAGTGTCGCGTCCTGGGCTGGTGAATCCAGATCTCGCTTGAGGCTTTATTACTACGCCAATCACGGCGTGCATATCTTTGGCCTCACCATATCCGGCCTTCCTGTATGCTGTTTCAGGCAGCACTTCTCAGGTCCGAGGAATCCCGTGGCGCATCCACGGTAGGATGCGTCTATCGACCTCCCTGGGCCCAAGAACTCAGCCGAACTGCTCGATCTTCGTTCCTGCCAGCGCAAAACGCGGCCTTGTCATATAGGTATGATTAATACTTATAGTTGGCGGTTGACCGCTGGCTGTGTACAAATGACATAGGACCATATTTGAGACCGCTTCAAATTCGAGGCGTAGTTGGTTCTGGACCCAGGCTTACACATCAAGGTTGATTTCATTTCAGCGTGCATTGGCCGTCCAAGATTTTCAGAAGGGAAATTACCATGGCCAAGAAAGAGATGAGAGACTTCACCCTGGCATTCACCGGCAAGAGGGTGCAGGTAGACAAGCCCGAGGGCGCGCCGGCCTGGATGGGAGACAAGGCATGGAAGCAGCAGGTTAAAAAGGTGGGCATCGATAAGCTGGAAGAGGTCTGATGATCGCTTCGACGAAGTACAAGTATTTCAAATCTCATCCAAACCCCACTTTTTCCGGAACTGAAGCTTCTCCTGGCTGTTCATCCAATGGCTTCCGTCACAGTAGGGCTTGTTCTCTGATTTTCCACAGCGGCAGAGGGTTACTCTGTTGCGGGATTCATACATACTTCCATCCGCGGACTCAATTGGAACCCCTCCGCGAACCCATATCGGGCCCTCACAGCCCTTCTGGCTGTCATTTACCAGCACCAGGGAGGGCTCGAACTCCTTCTCAAAGGGCTTGCCCGTTTTCTTATCCCATAAAACCAGCCTGCCGGAGGGGCAGATCATGGCCTCTTCAATGGCTGTTCTCCGGGCCTCCGGATCATCTGATTTTTGTATGAGGTCCCTTATCCCGCCAGCTCGCAGGCAGAAACGGGAGTGATCGCAGAATTCATGTGCATCGGTTAATTTCAGCTCAGAGCTTTCAAATGTCTCTGCCTTTTCGAGGTAGGGCTTCCTGCTGGCTGTTTCGCTTCCATTGAAACCTACCTGCCGGTGGGTACCATCGCAGAAAGGCTTTTTCTTGGATGAACCGCAACGACAGAGGGTATAGCTCTCTTGCAGAGGATACTCTTTCTCATCCATCAGCTCCATGGTATGGCCCGCCTCATCAGTTACTATAACCTGTTCATATAGAGGCAATGCCCCTGTTACCCGATATGGTCCATCTTTGATTATCTTGATCTTCTGCTCCTTCTTTTCAGCTGCCATCCTTCCACCTCACCGCCAATGATTTCGCCCCCTGGACTCGTCTGCTGCCATCTCTGCTCAGGTCCTTCAAGCCGATTTGGCCTATCTTGAACCTGGTCACGAGAATGCCGGTCATTAAGGTGTAGATCGCTATGGAAATAATAACTTGTGCTCAGTCGGGCATTCAGTCCGGACTGTATAGTCCCAAAGCTTGGCATTTAAATACTCATGCGCTTCAAGAGGGCATGGTCAAAGCCAGAAGAAACAAAGTTAGTCTTCAGATGGTGGCAGGCTCTTGTCCTCCAAGTAACTTCTGTATAGCTTCACTGCGGGCTTAAGGTCCTGCTTCCCGATCTCCAACATCCGGTTCACATCCAATCGCTTCTTGGACATCTTGCATCATTCTTGAAGCGGCACCCAAAAAGAATCCTATGACCAGTAGCAAAAATCCGTGGAAGTCAGTAAGCTAAAATCGATATCATTAGTGCGGGGGACGGGATTCGAACCCGCGAACGCCTGCGCGACAGGGCCCTCAACCCTGCTCCTTTGACCTGGCTTGGAAACCCCCGCTCGAAATGGATTTTTGAACCGGCCGGGTTAAGACCGATTCGATTGGATCTGCCTTGACTTATGCCAGCTCGGCCAGCTTTGCGTCCAGGTCCTCTGCCCTCTTCTGGATCTCCTCAGAGGCCATGGCCACCAGATCTTTGGCCGCTATGCTTCCGCAGCTCTCAATGGAGAGTATGAAGGAGTCCAAGACCGGGCTTAAGGTGATTGCTCCCGGCTCACAGGCATCAATGCAGAGCTTGCACAGAGAGCATTCCAGCGTATTTGTAGCTTTCGCTCTGCCATCCACTATCTCCAGGACCGCCCTGGGGCAGACCTCGACGCACCTGCCGCATCCATCGCATGACTGGGATACAGAGATATCGGGCAGATTCTTGTAGCCGCATAAAGTGCCAGCCTGCCATTTGGAGTGCTCCTTGCCTACATGCTTGGTGGCATAGCCCTCAATGACCAGCTTCTCCCCTTCTCCAAGAACCACAATGGGGATCTTATCGAAGGCGGGCTTGACCAGGAGATCGGTGAAGACTATATCTTTGGAGTAAACCATGCCCGGTCCCTCCGCCGAGAGCATGAAATCCACCCGGCAGCCCGGACAGCCCACTCCGCCGCACTGGCAGTCCTCAGGCATGGAGAACTGGTCCAGCTCCTCCGCCTTCAGTGGAACCTCGCCCAGCCTCAAAGCGATCTGCTCATCAAAGAGCACCGAGGTGTTATCGTACAGGCTGATCTCGTCGATCGCCAGCACCGGCACCTCGCTCATGCAGGCTCTGCGAATGCCGTTGGCAAATGCGGCAGTCACGCCGCTGAGGAGGAAGCGGATCCGATCCTCCTCCAGATGCAGCAATTCAAATTTCAAACTCTTACACCCTTCGACCCCTCTTTCCGCCGGCAGGCTTGGTGCCGTCATGGGGTATGGGGGTCGCATCCTCGATCCGTCCGATGCGCAGTCCCGCCCGGGCCAGCGCCCGGATAGCCGCCTGTGCACCCGGACCCGGGGATCTCTGTCTGTTTCCGCCTGGGGCCCGAACCTTTACGTGAACCCCGACAATCCCCTTGTCTTTCACAGCTTCAGCGACCTGCATGGCCATCTGCATGGCTGTGTAAGGAGAGCTCTCGTCCCTGGCAGCCTTGACCACCATGCCGCCTGAGATCTTGGCCAGAGTCTCGGCTCCGGTCAGATCGGTGATGGTGATCAGGGTGTTGTTGAAGGACGAGAAGATATGGGCAATGCCCCATTTTCCTTCTGCCATCTATGCTTCCACCCTGGGTGTTCTGGATGCCCTCTCCGGATGGCCTTCCTTGGCCATGGGCGATCCTGCATAATAATCGATTGTCATTTCCTCGCCGCGCCTTACCAGATAGCCCGGTACATCCACTCTGCGCCCGGATACCTGAATGTGGCCGTGCACTATGAACTGCCTGGACTGCTTGAGAGAATTGGCCAGCCCCTGTCTGTAGACCTGGGTCTGCAGCCTTCTCTCCAAAACATCAGAGACCTTCATAGAAAGGATGGCGTCCAAGTCTCCTTCCTCTTTGAGCATTCCCAGATTCTTGAGCCTGGCTAAAATAGCCCCCGCCTCAGGGGGAGCATTTCCTACTGCCACGGCGGCGAGCATCTTTCGGCTGGCCTGCCTGTACTTCCTTAAAACAGCCTGGGCCTTCCACAGCTCCCTCTTGTTTCTCAGACCATAGGCTTTGACCACCTCCACCTCTCCGGCGATGCGCTCTGCCTGCCAGGGAGTGCGGGGCCGCTCGTACAGCTTACGGCTTTTGCCTGGATATCCCATCTTCTACCACCTACTCCTTGGTTGCAGCTGGTGCTGCGGCTGGTGCTGCTGCCTTACGGCTGACTCCCACGATTGCGCCGGTGCGTCCGCTGGACCTGGTCCTCTGACCGCGGACCCGCAAGCCCCGCTCATGCCGGATGCCCTTATAGCTTCTCATCTTCTTCATGAGGTCAAGGTCTTCCCGCAGGGTCATATTCAGATCCATGCCCATTACATGAATATCCGCACCGGTCTCAATATCTCCCCGCCGGTTGAGCATCCAAACGGGAAGTATCTTTGCCGCATCTTCCTCTACTACCTTCTTGAGCTTGTCTATCTCTGCATCAGGAAGCAGTCCCAGCGTGGCAAAGGGGTCCACGCCCGCCTTGGCGGTGAAGATGCTGGCCGCTCGTCGGCCAACACCCTTGATGCCGGTAAGGGCCATATGTACCTGCCTCTTTCCGGCCAGATCAGTATTCAAAATACGAACTATATGCCTAAGCTCCTCATCAGCGCTCTTTTTAGCCTTCTCATCAGGCTTCTTAGGCTTCTCTTTTCCTGCACTCGGTTTAGCCAATTTAGTCCTCCAGGGAATTTAAACTCCTCTGGATCAGCCCCGGGGCAAAGCCCGGCGCCGCCCTCTCATCACATTGCGGGGCGATATAATCCAATGAGCCAGATTGAAGTTATGCTTCTCGTATAAAAGACTTATGAAATGCTGATAGGCTGTCAGCTGGCTCACTGTTTGCAGGCCGACTATTAATGATTATGGGGATAAGAAGCCTTATAAAAGGCTAAGATCAAGAATCCCAGATACGATTTGCGATAACCAGCCTCATATTAAATTTCCAGAAGGCAAGCCAGGATAACAAAGCCGATGAAGATCGATGGAGGTTTTCCATGACCATGAAAGAAAAAGAGATCAAGCGGGCAGTAAAGGAAGGCTATGCCCGCATTGCCAAGCAGGCTACATCTTATTACTCATCTCAAGAGGGCTCAGGTTATTTTGATAACCTTGAGGATATCTGCAAGAGGATAGGCTATTCCGAGGAGGATATATCGGCAGCACCACCCGAATCCAATCTGGGACTGGGCTGCGGCAATCCCGTCGCTCTGGCAGCAATCAAAGAAGGAGAGAGGGTGCTGGACATGGGCTCAGGAGCGGGCTTTGACTGCTTTTTGGCCTCCTCCCTGGTAGGACCATCGGGCCAGGTCATAGGGGTGGACATCACCTCGGAGATGGTGGACAAGGCCAGGGCCAATGCCAAGAAGGGCGGATATGAGAATATCGACTTCCGTCAGGGTGACCTGGAGAACATGCCCGTTGCCGACAGCTATGTGGATGTGGTCATCTCCAACTGTGTCATAAACCTGGTCCCCAACAAGAGGCTGGTATTCAAGGAGGCCTTCCGGGTTCTCAAGCCCGGAGGAAGGCTGGCCATATCCGATGTGGTGCTGACCAGAGAGCTGCCCGATTTCGTGAAGAACTCCACAAAGGCCTACATCGGCTGCCTGGCCGGGGCTATCATGAAGCAGGAGTATCTGCAGATAATAGGCAATGTTGGCTTTTCCGATATCTCGGTGGCGGCAGAGTCGAGCTTTCCGGTGCAGTCTCTGCTCTGTGAGAGCCGCGGATCTGCAGCCATAGAGATGCCCCAATTCTCCCCCGAGCAGCAGAAAGAGATTGCGGAATCGGTTTTAAGCATCAAGGTTAATGCCAGAAAGCCAAAATAGAAAAGCTGGGACTTTCATGAGTCGAAAAAAGCCTGGGAGATGGATGGCATGATGAGCAGACTGATTTGCCTGCTGGCATTCCTGGTGGCTTCATCGGGCATAGTTCCGACGGCAGATGCAGCCTGCTCCGTGGGAGGCTGCGGATCGGGGGAGGATTCCTGGCTCACATCAGCCCAGTCCTTTATCAGTTCTGATGTTCCCCTGGTTGGAGTGAGCGCCAGCGCCACCGCCGGCTCCGACTTCGCCTATTCCCGCAGCTTCCGGGCCGGGCCGCAGGCGAAATCAAACAACAGCACTCCATCCAGCATCCCTGCTCTGGCCGAGGCCTATGTGACACCGGGCTCAAGGGAGGAGCTGTTTATCTCTCCCCATATGCTCAAGTCCCTGGACTCTCTCTCCGAGGGCGAGGTGGCTCTGGATGTCTCTTCCAGGCGCTCTCCCGGACAGTCCCGCATCAGAGGGGCGGTCAACATCCCGACCAGGGAGTTCTTCCAGGATAATGGAAGCTTGCGCAACATATCCGAGCTTGCCGGCCTTCTGGGCCAGGCAGGCATTTCCAGCAGCGACTCCATCATGATCTATGGTGAGAGCTTTGGATCGGGAGAGGCGACTGCTGTACTCTATGCTCTTCGCAGCCTAGGCCATGAAAAGGCAAGGGCTCTGGACGGCGGCCTAGACAACTGGATGGCTGCCAGCCTGCCCCTGGAGAGCAGAGAGACGGTCCGGGCTCCGACCGGCTATGTTCCCGGCCGTCCCCTGGAGGCTCCTGCCGACTATGATCTGGTCCGATCCGGCTCCGTCCAGTTGATCGATGCCAGAAGAATTCAGGACTTCGGTAAAGAGAAGATCGGAAATGCCAGCTGGATCAGCCCGGAGAGCCTGCTGGCTGAGGGCAGGCTCAAGGCCAATTTAAACGACACATTTGCCCGGCTCAATGCCAGCCAGACTGTCGTGGTCTACTCCGATGATATCTTCGGGGCCTCTATAGTATGGTTTGCTCTGGAGTTGATGGGATATGATGCCAGAGTCTACAGATGGCAGGACTGGCAGGAGCATGAAGAACTGTCACCGATTTGATTGAAAAACCTCAAGCTCGGATAGCGGCCCGGGAGACCATATCGATTGACGAAATCTATAACTGCATGCAATGATAATAGCTATGCGGTGAGATTTTATGAAGGATGAAGTCTTTTTCGGTGAGGGAATAGCCAGGACCAAGAGCGAGTACCCCGACCTCTACAAGGCCATTGTAGCCCTGAACGAGGCCGCCTATACCGGCAAAGCCCTGGATTACAAAACCCAGAAGCTTATCGCCATAGGCATAACTGCCTCTGCATCCGATGAGCGCCCTGCCAAAAAACAGATGATGAGCGGCATGAAGGAGCTGGGCATCAACAAGGACGAGATCGTTGATGTGCTGAGGGTGGTCTTGCTCACCTCTGGAATGCCTGCTTATACCAAGGGCATGAAGGTGCTGGGAGAGATACTTGAAAAATAAGCCCTCTCCATAATTTTCGGGGCATAGTTCCGTAATTAAAATCAATTTTTCTCTAAAGATAAGTCTGCAAAAGACTTTTGTAAGCGTACCCACCATCATACCGCTCATGAAAGAGAAGTGGCTCATGGCCCTGGGAGCATGGGAGGAGATCAAACCCAGAATCACCACCGCTCTCGAGTCCGGTTTCGACTGCGTGCTGGTGGACAGAGAGAACATAGAGCGAGTTCGTGAACTGGGCAAGATCAGAGTGGCCTGTTTTGGCGGGGAGAGGGGGAGCGAGGATATACTGGTGGTGGGCAGGGGCGGGGAGGGAGACGGATCCGTGGCCCTGCCCAAGGACCACAAGAGCTCCCTGGACGGGGCTTTGGCCCGGTCCTTAGCCGGAGCCAAGGCAGCTTATGTGGTCATATCCGGCAAGAAATACGAGGAGTTTGCCGTGGAGATGGGCCGGATGGTGGACTATCTCCTGGTCATAGGAACGGACTGGAAGGTGATTCCCCTGGAGAATATGATCGCCGGACTGCAGGGCAGCTCGGTCAAGATCATCAGCGGTGTCAAGACGGCGGAGGAGGCTTCTCTGGCCCTGACCACCCTGGAAAAGGGCTCCGCCGGGGTGCTCCTGGACAGCTCCGATCCATCGGAGATCAAGAGGGTAATGACTGCCGTGGAGCAGTCGGAGAAGGGCCGGGTGGAGCTGTTGGCCGCCAGGGTAACCGCAGTCAAGCCCGTGGGCATGGGAGACAGGGTCTGCGTGGACACGGCAAGCATGATGACCTTCGGCGAGGGCATGCTCATCGGCTCCCAGGCCAAGGGATTCTTTTTAGTGCACAGCGAGTCCGAGGACAGCCCCTATGTGGCATCCCGCCCCTTCCGGGTCAACGCCGGAGCGGTTCATGCCT
>CALMJN010000315.1 GCA_937864385.1 uncultured Methanosarcinales archaeon
CTGTTTCAAAGAGAGCAGCATGGCCTCAAGAGCCTGAAATTCCCCTGTTCCATGCTCATCATAATCTCTCTTTATAGAGGATGATGATAAGGGCTGCATCCAATTTCTGAGCAGAGTCAGCGATTCGAGCCGGAGCTAAACATACAGCTTTTCTTTTCTTTTTCAGACAGTAGATTTCCGAAAATAAAAAAGGATCCAATTCGTCTCGGGACTGAAGGTTGAATAATCGTGACCTTCTAATATCACGATTTTATATACTCGATTTGAGAAGTTGAGGTGCTGAATACGGAGTTTAACAGCCGTCATTTGTAAATACCATCAAACGCAATTAATATGAACAGAAATAGTCTCGTTCAGTTATCTGTGAGGAAGGATTTTTATGATATTATGTGAATGTGGAGAAATTGTGGATGGTGATACATTTAAAGATTATATAAAAACTTCAGCAAATCCGTCCACTCCAACCATTGGGCATAGAGCATGCGGCCATATATTTAATTTTATTGACGGAATTCATACCAAGCAATATTCATCCAAAAGAGAATTGAAAACCTTAGCAGTTAAATATGCTGAGAAACATAAAATGAATTGGAATGATATCGAGTATCTTCTTATAGAGGTTGATCGGCTAAAGTCATCCGGAAATCTATCCGATGTGGAAATTCTCAATGCCGCCTTCAAAAAGATCAAACTGAATGCGGCCAATCCAATCTAAATTAATAAGATCCCAGACGTTCATACCCGGCTGGCAAACCACCTGACCATCGAGGATGCACTATCTCTCGCCTGATCGGGGTAGAGAGAAGTCAGTGGTCCTTTTGGGATCCGATACCCCGAGCCCTTTACCTGGAAATAATCCCTCGGGAAAAATGCATTGCTGCCAAAAAACCAAAGCCATCAACAGGGATCTACTCTGCCTATCCTAAGAAAAAGCGAAAAAGCAAATAAAGGATGGGCTCTGGCTGCCATCACAGATGCCTTTTATTTGATTTTTTCCTTTGTCTCCCTCAGCTTTTCAGCCACCGCCTCGGCATGTCCCTTCACCGAGACCTTCTTCCAGGCATGAGCCAGCTTCCCCTGAGGATCGATGAGAAAAGTAGACCGGACCACGCCGTAGCTCTCCTTGCCGTACATCTTCTTGAGAGCCCAGGCCTCATAGGCCTCGGTCACCTTATGGTCGGCATCGCTGGCCAGCTTTATCCCCAGGCCGTGCTTTTCAATGAATTTCTTGTGGCTGGCCGGCGAGTCCCGGCTGATCCCCAGCACCTCTGCTCCCAGGCTGTTCAATGTGGGCAGGGCCAGGGTGAAGTCCACAGCTTCCCTGGTGCAGCCACTGGTATTGTCCTTGGGATAAAAGTAGAGCACCAGCCATTTTCCCTTAAAGTCATCAAGACATACCTCCTGCCCATCCATGCCCGGCAGACAGAACTGCGGCGCAGCATCTCCAATCTCGACCATAACATTCTACCTCGATTCTGATCATCTTGGTAAATGATCGGCTGAAATTAAAAGTCTATGGGATCATCGATTTGGCAGCCTCAATTATTGGCTAAAGGACATTATATATACTGCAAAGTTGGTGATATACCAAGAAAGTGGCTTAAGCATCGGGAGATCATTGGATTATGAGTGGAAGCCTGGATCTGGATGAGGTGGATAGAGCCATCCTGCGCAGCTTGAGGGAGAACGCCCGCATCAGCCTGCAGGAGATATCCAGGCGGTCCGGCGTCTCTGATGCCACCATTCAGTTCCGGCTGCGAAGGCTGAAGGCCAATGGAGTGATCGAACGCTTCACCATTGCCGCCAATCCAGCAGCAACAGGATATGCAGTGACCGCCATCATACTGGTGCAGACCGATGGCGACAGACACGACCGGACAGTATCCGAACTGGTGAAAGTTCCCCAGATCACCGAGGTCTACGGAATACTGGGAGAATACGACCTCTTCCTCAAAGTCTGGTGCAGGAGCCTGGATGAGCTTAAAGTAATCATTAACGATAACATCAGGTCTTTGCAGGGAATAGAAGACCTGCATGAGATCATAGTGATGGAGAGGGCAAAAGAGGAGATGCCCCCGGTTTAGGGCAGGGAGAAAGTTGTGGCGGGATCCTGGAATTTAAAAGATAGGGCTAAAGCTTTCCGCTTTCTGAAGAATGGTGATAGCAGTCCCGATATCAGCGATCTGGCTGCGCCTCCCCTGCCCCTGCCCGATCAGAAGAGCCTGGAAAAGCCCAAGGTCACGGTCATCGATTACAGCGACCTGAGTTATCATGAGGCCGAGGCCAAGGATGTCACGGAATGCTTCCGTTTTAAAGACCAGCCCACGGTGACCTGGATAAATATCGACGGCCTGCATCAGATGGATGTCCTGGAGAACCTGGGCGCTTGCTACGGAATTCATCCTTTGGTATTGGAGGACATTCTGACCGATCAGCGCCCCAAGATCGAGGATTATGATGATTACATATTCATAGTGCTCAAGATGCTTTATTACGAGGAGAGCGAAAAGAGCCCTGAGGATGAAGAGGGCGACGATCTTGGCGAGTCCTCCCTGGATATGGACCAGGTGAGCATCATCCTCGGCCCGAACTTCATTATATCGTTTAAAGAGAAAGAGGTGGATGTATTCAATCCCCTGCGGGATAGGCTTCGCACAGCCAAAGGCAGGGTCCGAAAGCAAGGGGCGGACTATCTGGCTTATTCCATGATCGATGCCATCGTGGACCACTATTTTGTGATCATGGAGAAGCTTGGCGAGCGCTTCGAGGACCTGGAGGATGCCGTCGTATCTGATCCCGAGCCGGGAATACTCCCCACCATCTACAACTTGAAGAGAGATATGCTTTTTTTGCGCAAGTCGGTCTGGCCTTTGCGAGAAGCCATAAGCAAGATGCAGAGAACCGACTCCCATCTGGTCACCGAGGCCACCAAGATCTATCTGCGCGATGTCTACGACCACACCATCCAGGTGATTGAGAACGTGGAGACCTTCCGGGATATGTCCGCCTCCCTTCTGGAGACCTACCTCTCCAGCCTGAGCAACAAACTCAATGAGGTGATCAAGCTTCTAACCATCATCTCCACCATATTCATCCCCCTCACCTTCCTGGCCGGGGTGTACGGCATGAACTTCAGATTCATGCCCGAGCTCGAGTCTCCCTGGGGCTATCCGGCGGTATTGATATTCATGCTCTTAGTGGTGGTGGTGATGCTGGCCTATTTCCGCAAGAAGGATTGGATTTAAAAGAGCCGACAGGAGCCGTTCTTTAGGGTCTATCTTATCAATCACGATCCCTCTGCGAGCCGCCTTCTATCACCGGGCTCTCAAGAATCCGGTGCCACCATTTCCTCAATCCACGGTTTTAAAACGGATTTAATGTCGCAATGAATATGACCCTGGCCGGCTTAATCATCTTCCAGGTGAAGCTATTATGGAGCTAGGTAAGAAGGCCAAGCCCATCTCCCCGGAAGAGATGGCAGCGGTGCATCATGCTCTGGAGAGCCCCATCCGCAGGAATATGCTCATACTCATGAATCAAGGGGTCCTGACTGTGCCCGAGGTGGCCAGGGCCGCCGGTGATAAGATGCTGGAGTATCAACTGCACCGGCTGGAGCTGGCGGGACTGATCGAGCTTGAGGGAGAGAGGATCATTCTCACCGAGGCCGGTGTAGCCTATGGCGAGCTGGTGAAAAAAGAGAAGGAGTTGGGGGGAGCGGACAAGATTTAGACCTATGGCATAATCAAATTTTTTTGGGAAATTGGCCAGCACATCCCATTGAGACGGCAGCAATCCTCAGCAATCAAAAAGGCTTTAATTCTTTCCGGGAGATCATGCATCATGAATTTAAGCCGCCGGTTTGATGTGGCAGCAGCAATTTTCGTCTTACTGGTCTTCTTTCTCACCGTCTATCTGACCAAGGATTTCCTCAATACCATTCTTTTAAGCATAGTCCTGGTATTTCTGCTCCGGCCGCTTTATGCCGTCTTCTTCCGGCTGACCCATAGGAGACAGGTCTCTTCCCTTTTTTCCATTCTGATCGTCTTCATTGTCATCTTGGGCTTTCTGGTTGGAATCACCACTGTGCTCCTGGTGGAGATGGTCAATCTGGAGAGATCCGGAGTTGTATCCGGATCCCAGATCACCGCTCTGATTCAGGAGATGGAGCTATGGGCCAAGAGCTCCATTCCCGCCTGGATTTATAATTCCATAATTGAGATCGTATTGAGATATGTAGAGGAGATAAGCGATATTCCCATAGCCATAGCCAAATGGCTCCTGCCTGTCCTGGAGAAGGGTCTTGCCGCCTTTGCCTCCAATCTGCCTGTCCTCTTCGCCCAACTGGTCGTGGCTGTATTCTTCACCTACTACATCCTCATGGACGGCATGGATTTCATCGGCAAAGCCATGGATCTGGTGCCGGAGGAGAAAAAGGAGATTGCCCGGATATTTCTGCATGAGCTGAATATGATCTATGACACCCTCTTTTCCGTCTACTTCACCACATCCATGCTCAGCGGAGCCATGGCCGCCATAGGCTTTTCCTTGCTGGGGCTGCCCTATCCCTTTTTGATGGGGGGCATAGTGGCGGTTTTCACCCTCCTGCCCATGCTGGGGCCGCCGTTTGTATTCGTTCCCATGGCGCTGTATTATATGCTCCAGGGGGATTTAATCCGTTTCCTGATACTGCTGGTCTTCGGGGTAGTGGTGCTTATGGTGGTGCCGGAGAACATCATCCGCCCCCATCTGGCCATGAAGACCTCCCGCATCCATCCTACGCTGACATTGCTTGCCTATACCGCGCCCGTGTTCGTGGTGGGAGTTATGGGTGTGATCATAGGACCTGCACTATATGGCTTTTTACTGGCGGTATATCGGACGGTGGTCATCGTGGGCAAGGATAGACCACAGGAGGATGCCGAAAGGAATGTCCAGGATCAGAGTCAAACGTCCTGTAAAGAGTGAAGAGATCGTTGTGCTCTCTTCAGGACTATCTTGAACTGATTTCTAATATTGCATCTCCAGGCTAATGCCATCATCTTCTCCCCCGCCTCAGATCAGTACAGTCGCCATCTCATTATCTGCTTATAGACAAAAGCCAGTGCCAATCCCGCCAGGAAGCCTCCCACATGGGCCCAGTAGGCGACTCCTCCCGACTCGGAGCTCGCTCCCAGGGACATGGCTCCCCCGAAGATCTGAAGGATGAACCAGAGGGAGATGAAGAACAGGGCCGGTATCCTGGCGATACGGCTGAAAGGGGGCAGGAAGAAGAGAATGCGAACTGTGCCCGTGGGCAAAAGCAGGATGTATCCCGCCAGCACCCCGGCTATGGCTCCGCTGGCTCCTACATTGGGTATCATGGAGGTGGGATCGGCGGCGATCTGTGCCACGGACGCCGCCAGGCCGCAGAGCAGATAAAAGAAAATATAGAGTACCGGCCCCATCAGATCCTCCACATTGTCTCCGAATACCACCAGATAGATCATATTGGATGCTATATGCAAGAGGCCGCCGTGCACGAACATGGCGGTGAAGAAGGTGAGATAAAACGGCAGTACCACGCTCTGGCCGCTGGTTACGAGGCCGGGCACCAGGGCCACGGCCTGGATCATGGCATTCAAGCCCTCTTCTCCCTCGGTGATGAGTATAAACGCCTGATAGAGAAAGACCAGTATGTTTATGGCCACTATTATCGCTGTCACTGCCGGAAAAGTCCGACGGGGTATGATCTCTTCTGTGCCCACGGGCGCGAACATCTCTTGAGCCCTCCAACATTCTTGTCTTCTATCGGCTTAATAGATAAAAACCGGGTATCTTATAGCCGTCAGCCCTCTCAGAGCCATCCTGCCCTCATCAGGATGAGGGGAAGCCTGGGCAGCAGCCAGAGCATGAAATCCCTGTAGGACATCCGGCCCGCCCCAACCTCAAGATACCTTTCCAGGACCTTCTCCTCCCGGGCAACTCTTCTCCTGTTTCCTCCCT
>CALMJN010000316.1 GCA_937864385.1 uncultured Methanosarcinales archaeon
AAGTAAACCCGGTCGCATCCCCCGGCCACAGCACCCTTTATCTCCTCCAGGCTGGTGGCATAGACGGAGAGAGAGGATGCCGCAGCATTTTTCCTGGTAGGGGGAGATGATGAAGCCCCACCAGAAGGTCCTGGCATTAAGGAGAGCATCTCCTGCCATCGGGCTCGGGCCTCTTCCACCTTCGCCTTGTCCGGCTTTCTCCCGGCTAATAGCGCCTCTTCCACCTTCTCCAGAAGCTGACGGCGCAGCTGGTTGAGAGCCCCCAGGGGGGCGAAGAGATCCCCTGAGTAGTCCATCTCGACCTTTCTCACAGCAAAAATAGTTCCACCGGTCCGGCGAAGCTGCGATTCGATCTGCTGCCGGGTGAGGGGCTGATTCTTGGCCTTTTCCATGAGAAACGATGCCAGGACGGCTACCTTCTTTCCATCCGGCAACCGGGCCTGCAGAACCGGCCTGTCCTCCTGCCAGCTCAGGTAGAGGTCCAGAGGTACTCCAGCCGGAGCAGAGTCGATGATCTGAGCCGCCTTCCTGGCCAGAGCAGTGCTGCCGGTAAGATAGACCCTGGCCCCCGGCCGCACCCTCTCATTCATCTTCAGGCGCAAGAGGCCATCTTTCACCTCCGTCCTCTGCACCACCAGCCCCACCTCCTGGCCCGGCGACTGGAAGACCAGTCCGTCCCCCCTCTCCGGAGATAGGCCACCGGAGAGCCGCACTGCCGCCTCGCCCTTTCGGGAGTCATAGGAGCTCACGCTGCCCATGAGAACCCCCCGGTTGTCCGACATCTCCCGGCCCATGACATCCTTCTCTCCCAGCAGATGGCCCTTGGTGAAGCTGCGGTTGAAGGCCAGGGTCAGGGCCATCTCATCCTCCTCTGAGGGCGACCAGTCTCCCCTGGCAATGCCGTCCAGCGCCCTTCGGTAAATGCTGGTTACGGTTGCTACGTACTCCGGGGACTTCATCCTGCCCTCGATCTTAAGAGATACCACGCCAGAGCGGACTATCTCCTTTAGATGCCGGTAAACGCAAAGGTCCCGGGTGGAGAGAAGATACTTCTCAGCCAAAGGCCGCGCAGAGAGGCCCACCGGCCGGCCGTACCGGTCCTTCTGGCCGGAAAGCAGCACATAGGGCTTGCGGCAGGGCTGAGCGCACATGCCCCGGTTTCCGCTCCGCCCCCCGATGGCGGAAGAGAGAAGGCACTGCCCGGAATAGGAGTAGCATAGTGCGCCATGAATGAAAACCTCCAGGCCGACATTGCCGGTCCCGCCCCGGACCATCGGCCTGATCTGCTCCAGGCCCACCTCCCGGGCCAAAACCACCCTGGAATAGCCCGCCTCTCCGGCCCATCGGGCTCCCTCCCCATTGTGGATGGTCATCTGGGTGGAGGCATGCCTCTCCAGCTCCGGTACGATGCTCCTGGCTAAGTAAGCCGCACCCAGGTCCTGCAAAAGCAGGGCGTCAACTCCCATCTCATAGAAGCAGAGCAGGTATTCGGCCAGGCCGGGGATCTCATCCTCCCGGACCAGGGTGTTGACCGTCACATAGACATTCACCCCTTGCAGATGGGCATAGTCCACCGCCCGGGCCAGATCAGGCAGATCGAAGTTGGAGGCGAACTTTCTGGCCCCGAATCGCCTGCCTCCGAGGTAAACCGCATCCGCTCCTGAGGCCACGGCCGCTTTCAGAGCCTGATCCGAGCCGGCAGGGGCGAGCAGCTCAGGCAGTCTTCTCCGAGCCGATGGCGGCAATGGACTCCACCACGCTTCTCCATTCCGGGCAGAAGAATACCTGATCAGAATAATCCTGGATATCTGTATCGTTCAGGCTCCAGGGATGGAGAAACAGTATTCCCTGTCTCTTCGGATCGCTCTTCACAAACTCAACTATGTTCAGATCCAGGTCATCGATAAGAACATCGCAGGGGATGTTGTGTTTTGTGCCGGTCCGGGCATGATGGTACCGGGTCAGACAGGGAAAGTGCTCCTTGAGCCATCTCCTGGTGGCCTCCTCGGTGTGAGGTCTCCTGGCCGTGACCACCATAAGCTCATGCTCAGGCGTAGATAGCTGCTTTACCGCCTTTTTCGCCCCTTCCAATACCGGCACCCTCAAGACATATTCCGGATCACTGAGAAGCCGGGAGATCTCGGTCCAGATCTCTATGCCCTCAAAGGACCAGTGGGCGCGATTGATATCTTTCTTGCTGTAGCTCCTCCCGTAATCCTTCTCGATCTCCCTGAGCACGGCTGCGACCTGATCCGCCAGAACCCCGTCAATATCGACTCCGATCTTCAAAACCTATGTCCCCCAAAGAAGGATCCTTAGCGCTCTCTCCTGGACAAAAGAGAGCCTGGCATGATAAAGCTTTTCCAGCCAGGCCAGCCAGGTGATAAAGGTTTACAAATCCAGCAGAACTCAGCCAAAGATGCATGGGGGCATGGCCCTATCCGGCCCCCCTTAATGCTTCATCAGCGGCACATACTCGACGCCGGGCCGGCTTCTCCCTGCTTCCATGCGATAGAGGTCCATGAGGGCATAGACCTCCTCCGGGACGGCCGTCTCCACGCATTCTCCCAGAAGAGAGCGGGCCTGCTCGGCCATGAAGGGATGGTCATGGGTGTACTTGCCGGAGACGAACTCCTCTATGATTGTCTCCAGCTTCTCCCCGCCACACTTGCCCTCCAGAATCTTACGCAGAAGAGATCTCATCTGCTCCATTGCCTTTCTGGCCTCCTCGGCGTAGATCAGGGTCTTGTCATCCATCTCATCGATCTTCTTCTTGGAGGCCACCAGGAGAAGAGATGTTGCGGGATAGCTGCCCTGGGCATCCCCCAGCTGAGGGTCGACCGGACCCAGGGCCGCATGCTGGTCCATGATTATGCTGTCCGCGGCGAAGGCAATGAGAGTCCCGCCGCTCATGGCATAATGGGGAACGATGACCGTCTTTTTGGACGGATGGGCCTTCAAGGCCATGGCGATCTGGGTGGCAGCCAGGGCCAGGCCGCCCGGGGTGTGCAGGATGATATCAATGGGAACATCCTTCTGCGCAGCGCGAATGGCCCTCAAGACCCTCTCGCTATCATCGATGTCGATATATCGGGCCAGGGGAATGCCCAGAAAGCTGATGGTCTCCTGGCGATGGATGAGGGTTATGACCTGAGTGCCCCGGGATTTGCCCAGCTTGCCCAGAACGCTCTTTCTGGCCGTCTGAAGGTAGTACCTCTGCAGCATGGGCACCAGAAATAGAAATACGAATAAGAGAATCCAGATGTTATTGATCAATGCACTGGCAGCGTCTCCCCCTACCTGGGATAGAAGCGGATCTGTCATCTGGCTCATGAGACTGTCTTGGCCGGGTAAGTATATTTGCCTTGCGGAATTTTCTTAACTCAGGCAATATATATTAATATGATCGAGTGCAAATTAGACCTCTTGAACGGCAAGATAATCTGGAGGTCTGGATTTTGAACATCAAGAATTTTGGTCGGGCAGCTATCATTCTTCTGGCTTTCTCGGCATCCTTTTCCTGGCCTGCAGCATCAGGACAACTGCCCAGCATGACCGATCTGACAGTTGCGACGATCAAGGAGGAATATGGCAAGTGGATGGTCGAATTTAACTGGTCGGATATGGATGAGTATGACAGAAGCATAGCTCATGGCGACAGCACTTCGGGAAAGACAGCTATACATACCGATACTCTGACCCTGGCCTCTTCTTTGGACCGGTCAAAGGCCATAAAGGTCTCAGTGATCACCTACTCAAAGAGCGATCCATCTCATGTCAATATGAGCAGCATGACCGCCCTGGCGAATAAGACACTGGCCGATTCAGATGTCTGTCAGGATATCAATACAAGCGAGAGGCTTATAGAAGGCAGGATGGGCATATTCGCCAGCGGCCTGAAATGCCGCACAGGAAAGATGGCCTATGCAGTGGCATATCCTGTGCTGTATCATCTGGACCGGCCGGACGGCGTTCTACCCTCCGATGCCATGGGATTGATCCTATCCACTTATGATCGAGAGGTCACAGAGCGATTCGTGAATTCTATTAAAATTATCCAAATAAAATAAAAGTTCTTGCTGGCTAAGGCCAAAAGCCAAAGGCGATATTCAATCCCATTATCACCAAGCCAGCTCCAATGCAAGCTCCAATCACCAGTTTAGGATCGAGCTTTATTGCCGTGTCGTCAGCCTCAAAGTATCTCATGAGGCCTGCCGACGACTGAAGGCCACTGCCTTCATTCTTTCTCTTTGCCATATTTTATCCCCTTCTTTCTTCACCATCTTAAGTATTGCGATCCACTATCATGACAGGAGTGAGAGATCTAACCATTCATTCCCGGAGACAGGGAGGCGCTTGGCAGACGCCAGCCGCCCCTATCCTGGAATGGATAGCGATCCAGACTATCTCCTCCCTTGATCATCCTTGGCCAGCTCTGGCTGGGATTTCCTTTGGCCACATGATCATCCCAGTAGTTGCCTCCGGTGACATTGCCCTGATCCCAGCTATTCGTTCCCTGGCTGTCCTGGGAATGTTCGCTGTTGTCCCAAAAGTTGTTGTGGAATATGCTGTTTCCTGAAGACTCCAGTACCTGCAGACCTATGGAGCTGTTGCTGATATTATTCTGATAGATCCGGTTTTCATCAGAGAGGTTCAGCCAGATGCCCGAGGCGGCATTGCCATCCAGAACATTGTCGCGAATGGTATTCTTGCTGCAGGATAAGAGAGAGATGCCATTCTGGCTGTTGCCGGAGGCATTATTCCCTGCCAGATCATTGAAATGGGAGTCGTAAAGAAACATGCCGCTGAATGCATTTCTCGTCATCTGGTTTCCAGATATACGATTGCCATCGGATGATATCAGGCGCATGCCATAGCACGAGTATATGTTATTTCCGATGATGCTGCTGTTCCTGGAGCTGTAGATGAAGAGGGCGTCTGTGGTAATTGTTGAGTTTTGGACGGTGAGATTGTCGCAGTAGGCCAGGGTCATATGAGCCATATCCCGGCCCACTATCTGCTCTCCGGAGCGGTTGAAGAGATAGACCAGGGGATGGGAGTCAGCGATATTGGACTCGTCTATGGAATTGTCATAGGCCTCTCGGCTCGAAGCCTCCACATAAAGGCACCAGCTCACATTTTCAAAGACATTCTGCGAGAGACGGTTTCCAGGAGCCTCGAGCAGAATGATGCCCTTCTCGCAATCGAAGATGGCATTAGAGGTTATTGAACTGTTGCTTGAGGATGTGATCAGCATTGCTGTGTCTGTTACTGCTGAGAGCTGGTTCTTGGTGATATTGTCATTTTTGCATCCGATCAGCTCAATTCCCGTTGTGCTGCGTTCTATTCTATTCCCATAAACAGAGCTACGGCTGAGATTCTCTATCCGTAGGGCATAATCCGCCCCAAGGATGCTATTGTTGGACAGGTCGCCTTCGAAGGAGTCTTTGATAACTGCGGCATTCTGGCTGCCGGCAATTATATTATCATAGAACCTTGCATCGTGGCATGCAGAGATGCCCAAGCCTATGCTGCCGCCATCAATCTCATTTTTCTGTACTTCGACCTGGCTCGAATTGACGATGGTTATGCCGTTTGTCGAGGCTGATACGGAACTTATGATATGCACCAGATTTCGGTTTATGCCGATGAAGCTGCTGTTCTGAAGAAGCATGCCGAAGTATTCGGACTGGATCTCATTGTCCTCCACCCCACAGAACTGCGCATCTTCCAGCCATATGCCCCAATGAGCGCCAGATATCTTATTGCCTGAGATCTGGTTGCCTGCGGCCTCCCGGATCAGAATTGAGCTGTTGCACCCGGAGATTTGGTTGTCCTCAATGGAGTTGTTGCTCGAGTTATCCCAGAGGATTATGCCGCCCTGACTGTTGACTATCATATTTCCGGATATCAAGTTCTCTCGAGAGCCCAGAGCCAGAAGTGCCGGGTTGGAGTTTTCGATGGTATTTTCCCGGATGGAATTGCCATTAGATTCAGCCTGAATTGCCGGTCCAACATAGTTCTTAGCAGTGAGGCCTTGCAAAGAGCAGCCATCTGAGTTTATGCTCACTGCCGTCTCCAGGCGGCCTCCTCCATCCAGGATTATAGGATCTGTCTCCCCGGTAAGAGGCATTATGGTCAGGCTTTTATTCAGGACTATCTCCTCACTATACTGACCGGGCTTTATGTAAATTGTATCGCCATCATCGGCAGCATCAACTGCCCCCTGAATGGTATTATAATTAGCAAAGTCGCTGTCGTCGACGATATAAGTCCTGGCACCTCCAGGCATGGAAAGCCAGAGCAGCAATGCAATGAAGATGAATATCGATATTCTCTGCATGGAAGGCTAATCTTCCCCGGACCTTTTTATAGTTAATGCAATATGGCATGAGACCAGCCATGGCTCTGAGTTTATTTTATCCCCATACTTATTCTTACTAGACTCACAGGCTCCCTCCGGCCAGCCGGGAAAACCTTATTTACTCACTAATGAAAGACGCATTCGGTGATTTAATGATAGAAATCGAGCCGCATAAACATTGTCTGGTTTGCGGCAATGCTGTGCGCCCGGATGAGAACTTCTGTGACGAGCTATGCCAATCCAAGTTCAAATCAGCCCAAAGAAAGCAGCAAATCCTCTTCCTGGTTTTTCTAGTGATAATGGGATTGATCTTATTCCTGCCGTCAATACTGAAGACTTTTAGGTGAAAGATGCGTTTTTCCTCTGAGATGCTGGCCATCCTGCTTCTACTCTGGCTGATCTGCCTCCCTTCTGCCTCAGCCAGCGGTTATCTTCATGTCCATGAGGTAATAATGCATCTGGAAGAGGAGAACGCCAGCTTCGATCTGAGATACAACCTGGACACTTTTACCCGGATATATGTCATGATTCTCGGGTGCAGATCATTGGAAGCGGAGCTGCTGTCCTTTCTGGGATTTTATGACCATGTTGAGCTAATAAGTGCCGACATATCCAAAGCAACTTTATGTGTGAGAGGAGCCGGGAAATATAACAGCGGCTATTATCTCTTTGATGCCACGCCTTTCGGAAGCAAAGACGAGCCTATTGTGGATGGCATATCCCAGTTCTCCGTAGCTTATCCTGGGGGCAGAATAAGGACATTTTACAATGTCACGGCAACCCAAAATGTCTTCTCCGAGGCCGATAAAGCCAGGCCGTGTCCAGACCATTCAGCTTGAAGACAAAAACAGGGTTAAGCTCTGACGAAGATTATGCTAAATGACCGGGCAGACCTGACGAAATGAAATCGGTTTTTATCGGACCTTATCGATTGCAGTATTTGCCGATCGATGATGATAGGAAATTTATGCTGTCCTGCTAAATGTTTAAATGATATTCAAAAGTTGAAAATCAGCTTTGAGAATGTATATTATCACTTGCAGAAAACAATATATATTATAACTCCTTTACACCATTTAGGAGGAGAGGCAGCCTCAGTCCATGACCGGCAGCAGTTCAGAAAATAGGAATATCAATCAGATGCATCTGGTCAGGCTGATTTCTATGATCCCTGGTCCCCACTATGTGGCATGGACTCTTATTTCAATTGCCATATTTCTGGTTTCTTTTTTTATTCTATTGCGGTTTGAAAGATCATTTGTCTATCTGGATACATTTTGCATCCTATCGATCATCATTGCCATGGAAGGCATAATCATAAGCTGGGCACATCATAAGTGGCATTCATTCCAGGATATCCTTCTCGGCATTGTCGACCTTAATAGAGAGGATATCATCAAATTAAGCCAGAAGCAGGCAGCAGAGATATTCAATAATCCTAAGATGATAGCCTTTGCTCTGCTTTTTATCCTTTTCGTCCATTTGATCGGAGTTGATTATCATGATTTATCCTTTGCTTCTGACGCATCCTATTTTGCCTTCAAATCTGCATATTATCTGGCGGTCTATCTGGAAGGAGCCGGATTGTATATCTTGATCATGACCGCTCTGGCAGTGCACAATATCGGCCTGCTGCCACTGCGCCTTGATGCCCTGTATTCCGATTATCACTCCATCGGAACGATCTATTCCCAGTTCACCATATGCGCCGCAATGGTCTATATCGTGTGGGGCTTCTTTCAGATCATCGTGCCGCCCCAGTTCTCCTCCATTCAGACCATAGTCTGGTTTTCGGGCTTTGCTCTGGTTCTCTTCGCCTATTTCCTTCTGCCCCAGTACAGCATACATAAGATGATGATCTCAACCAAGAAAGAGAGATTTGAGCTGTTCTCATCTCAGATGAGGGCAGCAATGGATGGCCCCTTTGAGGTTCCAACCGATGAGAATGTATCTCGCCTTAAAGACCTGCTCCTGGTTCAGGATAAACTTAATAAAATGAGCGAGTGGCCATTCGGCTGGCGAGAATTGCTGTATATAGCTGTGGTTATCCTCATACCTCTGATCCTCATTCTGCTGGAAATAGCCCTTGGCCTCGCCGAGCTATAGCCCGCAATTCCTGGAATAATTGATATAACTTAAGCTGCCAACCACCATTTTATGTTGCTCCTCGGCGCAGATGAGGCGGGCAAGGGCCCGGTTGTCGGCTCCATGTTCGTGGCCGGCCTGGTTGTGGAGGAGGATAGGCTCTTTGACCTGGCCGGATGGGGGGTCAAAGACTCCAAGCAGCTCTCGCCAGCAAAGAGGAAGAGCCTGGCCAGAAAGATCAGTGCCATCGCCTCCGACCAATATATTCTGAAGGTCAAACCCCAGGTTATAGATGAGCTTCGCGCCGTCATGACCAGGGACGATATCCTGATTTCATTGGATCTCCATCCATTCAGACAAACTGCAGTCTGATCGTGACGTCCTGAAAATGGAATTACTGAGAATGATTATCAATAGCGGAGGATGATGCTGGAAGGCTTTCCTGGCAGATCGCGCGGCAATTATTTAACCTATTGATCGGTCCGCCAAACCTGCGCTCAAATTTTTGTCCAGCACTGATAAAAGTAATGAAAGCATATCGAGATCAATGATTGATATAATATTGCCATGGCAGCTTAAATTCAACCTCACTGGGGCACATGGGCAATTGATTTATGCAATGGACGATAAGATAAAGAAATCTTAGTGCAGAGGGAGGTATGAAACTTGGATGCGAAAAAGAATGTCTTGTTCAGCCTTATTCTGGCAGCTATTCTAATTCAAGGGACATACGCCGCTTCTTTCATTAGTCCTAGTTTAAAAGCATTTTCGGAAGAGCTTGAGAACAAATATCACAGAGGAACACCTGATGAGCACCAAGTGCAGAGAAGTGTGGAAAGACCTGCAGCTATATCAATAAGCAGAAATGTCTTAGTTCAGAATCAGGTTTTTCCCCTCGTCGCCATTGACACAGGAGCATTTGGATCAAAAGTACTATACTCTGATGGAGACATTGGAAGGATTCTAATTAACATTGACAACTCCAGTTTTGCTTTCTGGGATGTAGGCATAGTTGATGGGGAATTTGATCTTGAGGATGTGGCTTATTATCACATTAATCAGAGTAGCGCATTAGTTGTTGAAATGAATGATATACGATTGATCGGATTTGGAAAGCATTCTCCAGGAAGCAAAGTTAAGGCGTATGATATTGATTATAAAAAGGCATTGAAGCCTTTTCCAAAAGGCAGCGAAATTAAATTCGTTGATCTATTTGGATCTCGTGGATATGATCTGATTGACCCGATCTATTTCCATATAGATAATAATAGTTCTAAAATAGATAGGATTGACTTGAGATTGAGCCATCATGCCTACGGGCCTGCCGGGACTCTCGTCAATGGACATGATCCGGATCAAGGGCTTGCGGCCACAAAGTTAGAATGCAGACTGCGATTTTATAATATTAATGGTAATATTAATCTAGATGGAGAAGCAATATATGATGAGATGGATCCGGTTTATCTGGATGTATCCGGAATAAATGAACATG
>CALMJN010000317.1 GCA_937864385.1 uncultured Methanosarcinales archaeon
AATGCTCAGGCAATTATTCGGCCAGGATGAATCGACAGAGCTGGCGTCGATCTCATATATAGAAGGCAGGACCGTATACCTGGACCGGGTGTTGGGCCAAAGTTTTACGAGGGCTGCAAATGTTTTTAGAAGGCTCTACCTGGATGCGCAGGACAGCACCGATGATATGACCAGAGCCGGAATCCTGAAGTGTGTGACTCCCTACAAACACCAGAAGACGCCAAAGTTCGGCAGAGATAGCTACTGGATAATAGGATCTTTTAATTGCGATCATCATAGAGAGCCAAATGCTGCGATGATAAGAGGCGTTTATCCAAACACGGTCTGGGCAGAGCAGGTCGAGACGATCAGGGACGAGATCCTGGGATCGAGCGAAGGCGAGAAGGGCAATACCTATCGATGCAATAAGCGACCGGTCATATCTCCAGAGTTGTGGGTTAGAGAAGGGACAGTAATGCCTGATGAAGATAAGGAGTTGTTATTATCGGAAGGCTTTGAGCTTCAGGAAATTTTGGATAAGACCGGAAAGGCCGTCGATACCTGGATCCGATGGAAGGCAGTGGATGATTTCTGCGGATCCAGCCAGAAGAGCAGGCACTATGCGCTGGACGAGGCTGCCGGGGAGATATCTTTCGGAGACGGAATCCGCGGCATGATACCGCCTGCTGGAAAGAATAATATAAAAATTAGTTATAAATCCGGTGGAGGTATCCAGGGAAATGTGGCTGCCGGGGAGATCAGTGCGCCTAAAACTCCGGTTGCCGGAGTTGGCAGAGTAATGAACCACGTAGCTGCAGAAGGCGGATCTGATGTCGAGACTATGGAAGAACTCTTCTCTCGAGGCCCACGATCGGTGAGATCGCTGGAGCGAGCGGTATCAAGAGAGGACTTCGAGGCCCTGGCAAAGGCTTCTTCCAGCTATGTTGCCAGGGCCAAGAGCTTTGTGGATGGGCCGAGGCTAAAAGTAATTGTCATTCCAAAAGGAGAGGAGGATAAGCCTGCTCCATCTTCAATCCTTAAGAAAGATGTCGGAGACTACATAATCAAACGCTCAATGAGCACAGTGGCTTCCTATAACCTGGACATCATCGAGCCGACATACAAAGAGATCATGGTCAAAGCAGAACTGATCCTGGAATCCGTGGACCTGGCGGGGCCTCTGGAGAAGGAGGTCAGGGACCGGCTCAGGAGGTTCTTTCATCCACTTACTGGCGGATTCGACGGTGCCGGCTGGGAGTTCGGAAGGGATGTCCACATTTCCGATGTGTATGCTATGCTCGAAGGGGTTAAGGGCGTGGATCATCTGGAGGACCTCAAGCTCAACGACAAACCGGATGATGTGGCGGTGAAGGACCACGAGATGGTCTGTTCAGGGGAGCACGAAATAAGGCTGAGCTTCAGGAGCGCATAGATGACTCTTCCTCTGGAAAACCTCGACGACAAGGCTTTCAATGAGCTGGTAAAAGAGGCCATATCTCGAATTCCGGTGTACTCTTTGGAGTGGACCGACCACAATAGGACAGACCCGGGAATATCCATTATAGAGATGCTGGCCTGGCTCGTTGAAATGCAGATTTACAGGCTGAACAAGGTCGGCGATAGGGATTATTTGAAGTTCCTGAGATTTTTGGGCATAAAAGGCATCAGTCCAGCCAGGGCAGCCAGGGTTGATCTTAATTTTTCTCTCTTCCGGGATTCAAGCATCAGCATACCTGCCGGAACAGGGGTTGCGGCCATTGATCCGGGCACGGGCGGAGAAATCGTCTTCGAGACGGATAGAGATCTAAACGTCGTCAATGCAGGCCTGCAGAAGGTCCTAACTGTTTTCAGGAGAACAGATCTGCCTGAGAGCCATTCGGAATACGTTACCATAATCGATAACACCTATGCAAATATTAGCGAGAATGCCTATTATAATGCCTTCAGAAGCGATCCTCAGCAGAATGACGCCCTGCTCCTGGGGCTGGATGCCAGCTTAAGTGGCCAGGAGCCGTCTTTTATGTTCTACCTCCGGGAGGAATACATCCGTCGAGATGATGAAAGGGCAACTGCCCAATTGCATGGCCATATGCCGTCCCCTGCGAGGTTGGCCTGGGAATATTATGCAGGAGGAGACTGGAAAAGCGATAGCAGCTGGAGAGCATTGAGCCCTAAAGCTGAAGGATTGCATTTTGCCGTCAGGGATATGGTGGAGGACGGCACCGGAAATCTGCTATCCAGCGGTGAGGTTCGGGTCAAGATCCTGGGAGAGATGGAGAGGACAGCCGTAGAGGGCAAGGATCTCTTCTGGATCAGGGCGGTTGTAAAAGAGCCGGACTATTATACGCCGCCGAAGATCGATCGCATAGCTCTCAATACCGTCCGGGCCGTCCAGAAAGCCTCCCGGAGGGCGAGCTTCTCTTCGAGCGGCCTTCCCTGCCAGGAGATAATGCTGAAGGAGTCCCCCGTTCTCGACGGCTCTCTTCGCCTTCAGGTAGACAACGACGGCTACGAATGGTCTCTGGTCGCGGACCTAGACGCCTCCGGGCCAGGAGACCGGCATTATACTCTGGACTGCGCCGCCGGCAAAATCGCCTTTGGAAATGGAGTTCAGGGCAAGGTCCCACCCAAAGGAATGGAGAATATTATAGTCTCCTACAGCTACGGCGGAGGCGTTGTGGGAAATGTGAGGCCCCATTCCATCAATAAAGTCCTGGAGGGAAACCTGGCAAAGGCAATGAACGTCGATAATGAAATGGCGGCAAAGGGCGGTGAGGATACTGGCACCCTGGAAGAGGCCATTGGCGAAGCCCGAAGAAGTCTGAGGGAGGTGCACAGGGCAGTTACCCCTTCAGACTATGAATACCTGGCAATGAATGCTCCCGGCGTCAGGGTAAAGAGGGCCAAGGCCGTGCCCATGTATCACCCCATCCATGATAGCAGGGTCCCTGATACCATCAGCGTGATCGTCGTGCCTCTCAGCGCCAGGCTCAATCCCATGCCGGATGCACGCTTCAGGGAGGCGGTTTATCGGCATCTAAATAAGCATCGCCTGGTTGGGACAGAGCTTTTCGTCATTTCCCCAACCTACGTCAGGGTATGCGTGGAGGCAGTTGTAATCAGAAGACATGGCTATAAGAATGAGTCCGTTCAGGCTTCCGTGCTGGAGAGGCTTAACGGATTTTTAAGCCCTATGGAGGGGGGAGAAAATGGGAAAGGCTGGCCGTTTGGAAGGAACGTATACAGGTCCGAGGTGTATGCAGTAATAGACGGTGCAGAGGGAGTGGACTATGTCAGAAGCCTTGCTCTCTGGGAAAGCAAGCGCGGCTCTCCGGGATCGAGCAGAGTGTGGGCAAAGTCGGAAGGAAATGTTAGCGTTCCGCCACACGGGCTCATCTATTCGCGAGAAGGCCTGGAACAGGTTCATAAAATCACCGTATATTCCGAGGAGGAATACAACAGGCTTGAGGCTTGAATGGGGAGTGTTGTTGAGGATTTCAGGTTCAGAGCCCTGAACTCGGAGGACTGGGCTGCCGGTGGTATGGACCGTACCAGCAATCTGGTATTCGAAGATGGGCTCAGGCTTAAGAAGATCGAGGTTGCTGGAAGATACGAGACGGATGGCATCTTCAAATCACATCCTCTCGATAGCGGCCTTCAAGCCTGTCTTTGGCACAGAGTAGTCATGGATGCAGATATTCCTGACAACTGCGCCATAACCATGCGAATTTGGACCTCTTCGGACGCCGTGGAGTACAGACTCTTCGAGAAGACATTATCCTTCAAGGAACAAAAAGATGCACTAATCCGGGCTGAACCTGGCAGATACATTCAACTTGAGATTTGCCTTCATGGATACGGGGATAACACTCCTGTTTTAAGGCAGGTCAGGCTTTACTACCCAAGGCAATCCTACCTCAGATATCTGCCTGCAGTATATCAGGAGGAAGACAGCAGCAGAGACTTCCTTGAGAGGTTCCTGTCCATTTTTGAGTCCACGCTGTACGACAGCGAGGAGTTGATATCCGGGCTGCCCTCTTTTTTTGATCCCAGGGCTGCACCCGTTAGGTTTCTGCCCTGGCTGGCAAGCTGGATGGCCCTGGACCTCTACCCGCTCCTGGGAGAAAAGAACAGGGAGTTCATACTGCGTGTCTTCGAGTTTTACAGGCTAAAGGGCACGGCAGGGGGTTTGGCGGATCTGGTTTCCTTCCTGACCGAAAGGAAGTGCTGCATCAAGGAGTACATGAACAATGTTTTCCGGTCGTACGGAAGAGAGCACGATGAGGCAGTCAAATCAAAGGATGAAATGGGCTGCACCGGATTCTATCACAATACATCCAGGTCTGTGGATACAGATCCCAATAGCGGCATGGTATCGAGGATGGGAGGTTACTACGATGAGGTCCATTATACCTATGATTCGAGGGACAGCGGCAGATACTCCCCGCGGACGATTGGCATCTTCATCTTTCTCAATCCGGGCGACACCCTTCCGATGAACGAAGAGGACTTGAAGAAGATCATCGATGCCTTCATCCCGGCCTTCATCCGGGTGGACCTGATTACGGTTGAGTCTTTCGATGAGGACTTCAGCCTGAAACGTATAGGGGATTGGTATGCTGATAGTGTCCGGGACCGATCTGAGGAGCATTTAAGGGCTGTAGAAGGCAGCTATACGGATGCTGCCAGCTTCCACTGGCTATGCACCCACACAAAGGGAAGGGCTGAAGGAGGTTGGACCAATAATCCTGATTACAGGACGCCTCATACCCACCTCCGCCTCGCCCATAGCTTGTGATTTGTATCGCTTCATTTTCACCTGTGTTCAAAGTATCATCCGATAATGGTGATGAAATATGGAGATTAAAGGCGAATATAG
>CALMJN010000318.1 GCA_937864385.1 uncultured Methanosarcinales archaeon
TATGGCAACACTTTCGCCCCACAAGGCTCATCCTTTAATTGCAGTGTGCAGGCGAACTATATTGTGATCAAGGGCAAGGAAGCCTATCTGAAGAAGCTGACCGCCAGCATGTACATCCCATCCCGTGAGGTGGGAACGGAGATAGATGGAAGCTCTCCGCCGTCTGTATTCATAGGAAGCTGGAACTACCCAGAGGTCTTTGCCGGACCGATGATCGCGCCGCTCCATGGCGATACGATGATAATGGACCGACCGGAGTCCTGGATTGCCGAAAATAAGAGCCAGGAGGAGATAATAAGATACCGCCTCAATCTGGTGAGAGGCAAGCAGAAGGTCAAGGTCACCCATCTTCACCAGAGATTCATAGGAAAGCTGAGGGATATTGCCCTCTCCTCCCGCTCTCTGGAGAGCCGGGCCGAGTTTCAGCAGGCTCCTAGGGGGGTCACATTCAGTCCGGATCATGCCCCTTTCGGCCCCAGCGCCCCCTTGGAGCGGCTGGAGGTAGAAAATTCCCGGTGGGATCAGCATCTGGAGAAGGCATATTATGATGACGATCTTTTGGCGGCGGATGCTGTGGGCCGTCTGCATGAGAGGGGACTGCCCTTCTCCAGCATTGAAAAGGCATTCTCCCTGGGCTCCTTCGGAATTGGCAAGCGCCGCCGCCTGGTCCCCACCCGCTGGGCGATCACCGCCTGCGACAGCACCCTGGCTCGCCGGCTGCTGCATAATGTGAGGGCATACGAGCCCATCGACTGTGTTCAGGTGAGGGAGTTTTCCAGCCTCAACAACTACTATGCCGTCCTGCTCCTGCCCACCGCCTGGCAGTATGAGTGGATGGAGGCCTTTTTGCATATTTTGGGCAGAGAGGAGCTAATCTTCTCCGACTATGAGAACAATGGAGGCAAGAAGGGCTATTCCCGGGTGGGAGGATGCTACTACTCCTGCAAGATGGCGGTACTGGAGGCTTTAGCCAGGGAGAAAAAGCAGGCTGGGGCCATAGTTCTGAGGGAGGCCTATCCCGGTTATGTGCCTCTGGGGGTCTTCAACGTCCGGGAGAATGTAAGAAATGCCATGGGCCAGCCTGCCCAGGAGTTCGAGAGCATGAAGACGGCTCTCCAGTATATCTCCGCCAGGCTTGAGCTGCCCATCAAAAGGTTCATTGAAAGTAGCGACCTACTCCAGGAGCAGCTTCGGAGCCGCCAGACTACATTGAGCTGCTTTTCTTAAGCCATGTCTGCTGCTCCGGTGCATCCAGAAGGCTAGGATGAGCCTGTGGCAATGATCTCCAGAATCAGCTGCAACCAGCTTTTATTTTCAGCTTCGTTCTGGGGCATTGCATCTGAATCGGCCTGAGGGATGCGATCTTCCTGATCGGACTGCACCGGGCTGTATTCTTCCTCAATAGGCTGCTCCTCCCAGTACCAGCTCTCCGGGTCGAACTCATTGTTCTTGAAATCCTTCTTTGCCGCATGGCCGGAGTCGATGAGCATCCGGTTGAAGTTCCTGCCGTCCTCCAGATAGCACACCGCCATCCACCGGCCATAGTCGTCCTGGCCGTTCTTGTCATCGATATCCAGAGAGACGAGATTGCCCATCAGATTGGAGCGGGTATATTCACCGGCAATCCTGCCTGCTTCACATGCCCTCTCCCCGTACATCTCCGGGGCGTCAAGGTCTGCCAGCCTGACCCGGATGACCTCCTCGGAGATGCGGTCATCGTGGCTGGAGAGCCTCACATCAAAGGTATCCCCGTCGGTAATATGGATTACCCGGCCTGCCGCCTCGTCCGGAACGCCGCTGGCCATTGCATTCAAAAGCAATAGAGGTACTATAAAGAAGACATTAATCGGTTTCATGAACTAATTCATCCCTTTATACGCTTTTTTCATGCCCTTACGGTGTAATAATGCTTCGCTGAAGTAGATGAAATAGGCGTCTCGATGCAATAAGCATCTGCAGCCTGCAGTAGCGAATTCGATAGAGCCCTCAGAGAGGCAGCGCATTGATTAGGCGTCGTTTGAATGAGGCCACAAACGATCCAATCTAAAAATATGATTGACAGCCCCCGAAACGCGAGCCCCTCAGGCCCGCGCTTCTGGAACTGCTCCTCCCTCCTTTTTTGGTAGTTGGTTTTTAGGTTATAATCGTGAAATCCCGAGGCCATAAGAGCATGGCATCGCATCCGGCGGCCTCATCAGCCACGCCGTCCGAGACCATGCTACTCGCTCCCATGATATAAAGCTTACTTCTTTGCCAACCAGGTCATCATCGCCCTCAGCTCGGCTCCCACCTGCTCTATGGGGTGCTCCGCCTCGATCTTCTCCAGGGATTTCTTGACCGGCAGGCCTGCCTGGCTCTCCAAAATCCACTCCCGGGCGAACTCGCCGGACTGGATCTCCGCCAGAATATCCTGCATCTCTGCCCGGCTCTCCTCATTGATTATCCTGTGGCCGCGGGTCATGCCTCCGTACTCGGCGGTATTGGAGACATTGTTCCACATGCGCATGAATCCGCCCTCATAGATCAGATCCACAATCAGCTTCAGCTCATGGCAGGCCTCGAAGTAGGCGATCTCCGGCTGATATCCGGCATCAACCAGCGTCTCAAAGGAGGCCTTGATCATCTCTGTGACCCCGCCGCACAGGTCCACCTGCTCTCCAAAGAGGTCGGTCTCCGTCTCCTCGGTGAATGTGGTCTCAATGACCCCAGCGCGGGTGCCGCCGATGCCCTTGGCATAGGCCAGAGCCCGCTTCAGGGCTGATTTGGAGGCATCCTGCTCCACAGCCACCAGGCACGGAACGCCCTTGCCCTCCTCATATGTGCGACGCACCAGGTCACCCGGACCCTTGGGGGCGACCATGACCACGTCCACGTTCTCCGGGGGAACGATCTGGAAGTAGCGGATGTTGAAGCCGTGGGAGAATCCCAGGACATTGCCCTCCTCCAGGTTAGGAGCGATCTGCTCCCGGTAGATCTTGCCCTGGTACTCGTCGGGCAGGAGTATCTGAATGTAGTCCGCCTTCTTGGCAGCGTCGGCTACGGACATGACCTTGACCCCGTCCGCCTCCGCCCTCTTCCAGGCTCGCGAGCCGGGCAGGTCCGCAGCTATGACATCCAGCCCGGAGTCCTTCAGGTTCTCTCCCTGGGCGTGCCCCTGATTTCCCCAGCCCACTATGGCTATGGTCTTATCCTTTAAAACTCTCAGATCTGCATCTTTTTCGTGGTATATCTTAGCCAAATCTCATTCCTCCATATTCTCTGTCTCTTCAGTTATAATCATGATTAGAGTCAAAATAATGGATCATAGACCGATCCAGTCCGGCAGACCGGATCGGTCCTGAAATCCCATTCAACTAAGGGGTTGAATATGCAGCCCCATCAGGCTTTGATCGACCTCGCTCCCCTGATCATGGAGATCTTGCCGGTGCGAACCAGCTCCTTTACTCCGAACTGGCGCAGCATACCGGTGATGGCATCGATCTTCTCCTCATCCCCGGTGACCTCTATGATCATGGATCGGTGGGATACATCTATGATCTTGGCCCGGAAGATGTTCACGATCTGCATGATCTCGGAGCGGGTTTGCTTGTCCGCGCTGACCTTGATCAAGGCCAGCTCCCTCTCCACCGACTCGGACGGATCCAGCTCGCTGACCCGGATGACATTGATCAGCTTGGAGAGCTGCTTGATCACCTGCTCCAGGACATCCCGGTCTCCCTGCACGCTGATGGTCATGCGGGAGTAGTCGGGATTGTCTGTGGCCCCCACGGAGAGGCTGTCGATATTGAAGGAGCGCCGGCTGAAGAGCCCGGCGATGCGGGTGAGAACGCCGGACTTGTTCTCCACTATGACCGCAATGGTGTGCTTCATCTAATATCCCTCCTCCCCGTAGACCTCTCTTCTTCCTTCCGCATAAATTTTCTCCAGATGGCAGGCCTGGGCCTCGTCGCACCACTCCAGCTCCAGTATCTCGGAGAGCGTCGCCCCCGCCGGTACCATGGGCGAGACCTTCTCTGCGGGGCTCACAATGAAGTCCATCACCACCGGCCTGTCCGTGGCCAGGGCGGTCCGGATCACCTCCTCCACCTCAGAGGGCTTGGTAGCCCGCAGTCCCACCGCGCCGTAGGCCTCGGCCAGCTTGACGAAGTCCGGGCTGGCGCGACCCAATATGGTGGCGGAGTACCTCTTCTCAAAGAAGAGCTCCTGCCACTGCCGCACCATTCCCAGGCAGCCGTTATTGAGCACCGCCACCTTGACCGGGATGTCGTTGACCACAGCAGTGGCGAGCTCCTGGCTGTTCATGAGGAAGCTTCCGTCCCCGGCAACATCGATGACCTCGCACTCGGGACGGCCCATCTTGGCCCCGATGGCAGCGGGAAATCCGTAGCCCATGGTCCCGAGACCTCCGGAGGATATGAACTTGGATGGATCCTTATGTACAAAGAATTGCGCCGCCCACATCTGATTCTGCCCGACCTCGGTGGTGATGATGGCATCCGGCGCAATCTCGCAGAGCTTCTCGATCACATACTGGGGCTTGATTACATTCATGTCCGGGATATATCGCAGCGGATGGTCCTTCTTCCAGGCTGCCACCTTCTCATTCCACTCCCCTCTGGGCTTGGGCCCCACCTCCTTGGCCAGGGCGGCAAGGGCATTTTTGGCGTCAGCCACTACCGGGATGTCCACCCTCACATTCTTGCCCACCTCAGCCGGGTCCACATCGATGTGAACTACCTTGGCGTGGGGAGCAAAGCTGGATATCTTGCCCGTGACCCGGTCGTCGAAGCGCGCTCCTACGGCCAAGATCAGATCCGACTCCTGGATGGCATAATTGGCATATCTGGTGCCGTGCATGCCCAGCATTCCCAGGGATAGGGGGTGATCCTCCGGGAAGCAGCCCACTCCCATGAGGGTGGTGGTGACCGGGGCGTTGATCTTTGCCGCCAGATCGAATAGCTCCTTCTGGGCTCCGGCATACCTCACCCCACCGCCTACGTAGATCACCGGCCGGCTGGCCTGCATCAAAACCTTGGCCGCCTTCTTGATCTGCATCTCATGGGCCTTGATGGAGGGATGGTAGCCGGGCAGATTTACCTCCGGCCAGGTGAAATCCACCTCATCCACAGTCACATCCCGGGGCAGGTCGATAAGAACCGGCCCGGGCCGTCCGGTGCGGGCGATGTAGAAGGCCTCCCGGAAGACCTGGGAGATCTCCTTGGCGCTCCGGAGCAGATAATTATGCTTGGTTATGGGCAGAGTGATGCCGGTTATGTCTGCTTCCTGGAAGGCATCCTTTCCTATGAGCCAGGTGTTCACCTGCCCGGTGATGGCCACCATGGGAACCGAGTCCATGTAGGCATTGGCTATTCCCGTTACCAGGTTGGTTGCCCCCGGTCCGGAGGTGGCGATGCATACGCCGACCTTCCCCGTGGCCCGGGCGTATCCGTCCGCCATATGAGCCGCGCCCTGCTCATGACGCACCAGGATATGTCGGATATCAGACTGGTATATGGCATCATAAAGAGGCAGCAGAACCCCGCCGGGAAGGCCGAATACCACATCAACGCCTTCTCTCTTCAGGCTCTCCAGCACCGCCTGAGCCCCGGTCATCTTTTTCGAAGTCTCTCTGCCTGCATTATGCTCTTTCTTAGAGCCCCTGTCGGCTAAGCCCTGCGACATTTGGCCTTATCCTCCTCTTCCAGGCGCATCAACCGGTTGATGCCCTCCAGCACCGCCTCAACCGAGGCCATGATTATATCGGCGTCAGCTCCCCGAGCTGTTATCTTCCTGTCTGCCATTGCCATCGTCACCCATACTTCTACTATTGCATTTGTCCCGCCGGTTATGGCGTCCACATGATACTCCTCAAGCCTGACATCCGCCACTCCACTGATGGCCCGCCTTATGGCATTTATGGCCGCATCCACCGGGCCAACTCCCACCCCCGCCTCCAGCCTCTCGCTGCCGTTGAGCTGGATCTTGACCGAGGCGGTGGGGGTGACCGTATTGCCCGCAACCACGGTCACCTCCTCCAGCCTGACCTTTGGCTCCATCTGTATGGAGAGAACGGTATCGGCTATGGTCTGCAAATCAGCGTCCGAGACCCTCTTGCCCTTGTCGCCCAGCTCCTTGACCCGGAAGACGATCTGGGCCAGCTGGCTTTCCGAGACGGTTAGGCCGAACTCGCGCAAAGCCAGCTCCACCGAGGCCCGGCCAGCGTGCTTGCCCAGAACTATGCGCCTCTTTCTGCCCACAGTCTCCGGATGCATCGGCTCATAGGTGGCAGTGTCTTTCAAGAGGCCGTGCACATGTATTCCCGCCTCATGGGTGAAGGCATTCTCCCCCACTATGGCCTTGTTGGGGGACATGGGAAGTCCGGTCAGGCGCGATACCAGCCGGGAGAGCTGATATATGTCCTGGCACTTGATGCCTGTATCGATGCCATAAAGCGACTCCAGGGTCATGACCACCTCCTCCAGGCTGGCGTTTCCTGCCCGCTCACCGATGCCGTTTACTGTCACATGGGCCTGGGCCGCACCGGCCCGCAATGCGGCCACGGTGTTGGCCGTGGCCATGCCGAAGTCGTTGTGGCAGTGGATGCTGATGGGCTTGCCAAGCCGGCTGAGCCGGGAGAACATCTCTGTCGCGGTCTCGGGAACCAGAACCCCCACCGTATCGCAGAAAGCCAGGCGGTCCGCCCCGGCCTCGATTCCGGCCTGATAAAGACTAGCCAGATAGTCCTGGTCCGCCCGGCTGGCATCCTCACCGGACAGCTCCACCACCAGTCCGTGGTCTTTGGCATACTCTGTGACCGCCACCGCCTGGCTTATAACCGACTCGCGGTCCGATTTGAGCTTGCAGCGGATGTGCAGATCGGATACGGGCACGACCAGATGTACCGAATCGACATCGCAGCCTAAAGCGACATCGATGTCAGAGCATAAAGCCCGCACATAGCTGCATATCTCCGCCCCCAGATCGGAATCGGCAACAGCTTTAATGGAAAGGCGCTCACCCTCCGAGGTCATGGCCGATCCGGCTTCGATCACATCCACACCCAGGGAGTCGAGACCCCGAGCGATGGCCAGCTTCTCCTCGGTGCCCAGAGAGACGCCGGGAGCCTGTTCTCCATCACGCAGGGTGGTATCTAGAAATCGTATTTTACCAAATAAAGCGATCCCACGCATTCATTATCAATCACCTCGGCCCTGCAGGCCGTTCTGAACCCAGAATCCTTAATGATTGATAAATCTGACGGAGAGGAGGCTTTTTCGTCGAATGACGTTTTAAGGGGGAAGGTTTAAAGCATCCAAGTGTGATGCCCTTTCAGAATATGGTGGTGGTTTAGTATATGGGGATCAAGAGCTCATCTCTCTCCTTAGCCTTGCTGGCAGCTATAATTTTATCTCTCACTCCTCAGGCCCAGTCTCAGTGCGGCAGCAACTGGATGGGAGATACCTCGGGAGATACCGACTTTTATGTGAGCAAAAACCAGAACCTGGGCACCGGCCTGGCCTCGGATGCATCGGCATCATCTGCCTCCGCTCCGGCTGTAGCTCTGGGCAGCGCCGCCAGGGCCAATGCCAATGCCACGATCTCCAGCGTAAAGGTGAGCCTTCCCAGCCCCCAGAGCCCGGGATCGTCAATTATCTGGATGGCAGAGGCATCCTCTTCCGGGAACGAGCCCATGCTCTATGACTTCCAGCTCTCGGGCCCTTCCACCGGAGGAGAGTTCCGGGATATGACCGGCTGGAGCGGCCAGAGCAGCTGGACCTGGAATACCACTGAGGCTGATGCGGGAGACAACCAGATCAGAGTTCTGGTGACCCGCCAGGGCTCAGTGGCCTGGGAGGATAGCGAGACCCGAGTCTATCATATTGGTGCCGGTTCCGATGTCTCCTCAGATAATGCAGCCAGCACCAGCCCATCAGCCGGGACCGGACCCCTGCCCCAGATGGACATAATCGGGGCCAATATGAGGGTTCCCGATACCAAGCCGATACCTCTGGCCCAGCCGACCGAGGCCCTTGCCGCAGCCGTCCCCCAGGAGCCTGAGCAGGAGGAGCCGGAGATCTTGGATGTGGAGGGCAAATGGACGGTCAAGCTGGAGCAGGCTGGCATCTCCATCAATCCCCTTAACCTGATTCAGACCGGCGAGAGCCTCATGGGCTCGGGAGTATTCAATGAGGGCGGCTCGAAGCTTCAGGTAACTGCTACCGGCTCCGTCTCCAGCGATGCTATGAGCCTGCACATCTGGACGGTGGTGGCCGAATACGGCAACCACATTGACAAAAGCGTTGATCTGGATCTGGTCCGGGTGGACCGGACCGTAAGCGGCAGCTACCAGCTGTACTCGGGCGAGGAGATCATAGGCAGCGGAAATGCCACCGCCAGCCGGGCGGCAGCCTGAGGAGGAATACAATGAGGATGAAATCGATTCTGAGCCTGGCTCTGATTCTTATCATACTGGCCAGCCCGGCCTGGGCCGGTTGCGGTAGATGGGTGGTCCGGGACAACACCGACTTTCTGGCTGATCCCCTATTCGATGCAGCCATGGAATCCTCCACAGGGATAAATGACAGCGCCGGCTCCCAAGAGAGCCAGTCAGCCGCAAACCAGACCGAGAATAGCAGCACATTCCCGGCACCGGAGACCGTGGTCCAGAAAAAGGATCCGATCATTGATCTGGCCGGAAAGTGGAGGATGAGCCTGATCGGGGGCGGATCAGAGGCTGCCACAAAAATCATGGATATGATACTGATCCAGTCCGGCGACAGGCTGCAGGGCTATGGGTCCATTGCAGATGGGGATTCGGATGCTTTAGCCACGGCCACGGGAGCTTTATCAGAGGACGAGATCAGCCTGGAGGTCAAGGTCAACTCCCAGCAGAAAGACTATCTTCTGGATCTGGTCCATGAGGACGGCAGGCTGCAGGGCAGCTATGAGCTCTACCAGGCGGAGAGGCTGGCCGAGAGCGGCAATGCCACCGCCAGACGGTCTGAGAGCTGAAGATAAGCCCTCAGGATACCTTTTTCCAGGCCCGCAGCACCTCGGCCACCGACCAGGCCTGGGAGACACATCCCCCCGGCCGGTGGGGGCTGCTGCCGTCGAAGACCTCGGGCAGAGTTCCAGTGCCTGCCGCCAGAGACAGCAGTGGCCGCAGCAGCTCCCGGGCCTGGGAGCGCACCGCTTTTGACCTGCCTTTGATCGATAGCAGAGCATCGATATATGGACCCATGAGCCAGGGCCAGACCGTGCCCTGATGATAGGCGGCATCCCGGCTGGCCGGACCGCCCTCGTACCTGCCAATATAGCGGGGATCGCGGGGGGAGAGGGTGCGCAGACCATAGGGGGTGAGAAGCTCGCGGGTTACCGTCTCCAGCACCGACTGCCTCATCACATCGGGCAGAAGGCCGTCTATCCCCGCTGCTATGATCTGGTTGGGCCGGATGGAGGCGTCCTCATGATCTATGACATCAAAAAGGCATCCGGTCTCGCTGTTCCAGAACCGGCCGTAGCTGGCTTTTACTTTCTTGGCCAGGCGGGTGAAGTCTGAGCCTCTCGTTCCACCGCCCCGGCCCAGGGCCTTTTGCAGCTTCTGCATATCTTTCAGAGCCAGGTACCAGAGGGCATTGATCTCGCAGCACTTCCCGGCCCGGCCGGTCACCGGCCGCCCATCCACCCGGGCATCCATCCAGGTCAGAGCGGCATCTGAGAATATCAGGCCGTCCTCGTCCGCCCCAAAGCCCTCTCCCGCCCGGGAGTAGCGACTGTAGACCGCCAGCAGCGCCGGCCACAGCTCTTCCAAGAGCTGCAGGTCGCCCGACTGCTCGAAGTAAGCAGCCACAGCTCGCACAAACCAGAGGGAGGCATCCACGGTGTTGTATGACTGCGCTCCCAGGTCGTTGGGCAGCACCCCGCCTTTCATGGCCGAGGCAAATGACCTCAGGACCCCCGCCGCCTCTTCAATCCGACCGGTGCTGAGCAAGAGGCCGGGCAAAGAGATCATGGCATCGCGCCCCCAGTCGTCAAACCAGTGATATCCGGCGATTATGCTCAGGCCTGCACCCCTTCGGACCAGGAAGCTGTCTGCGGCCATAGCCAGCTCGGGCAGAGGAGCCTTCAGAGCCTCCAGGCGGGACCTCTCCCTGGCCATCTCGCTTCGCCAGTCGGGCATGCTGCTCCTCCAGGCTGAAGCAGCTATGGCAAACTCATCCTCTCCAGAGAGATCCATCTGGAAGCGACCGGGGGAGAATAGATCCTCTTTCCAGGCCAGGCCGCGGCTCCGCTCTGCCTCGTACTCGAAGTTATAGTAGACCCGCTCCTCCGCCCGGAAGTCCGGCCCGTCTGAGTGCAGCATGATCGGAGCATCCGGTCTTTCGGATGACCGGATCAGGGCTCCCCCGGCAAGCTTCTTCTGCTGCAGGAGGGGCAGAGGCCGGGCAGAGTGAAAGCTGCGGCTGTGCATGAGAGGAGCAATGGAAAAGCTCCCCTCGCCCCCCGTGATCCGATATCTGACGATGGTGGTGTTCTCACCCCGGATCATGAAGACGGTCTTTTCCACCCGAGCCTTCCCCACCTCATAGCAGATGCGAGGAAATGGATCCTGCCGGAATTCTTTGATATATCGGTATCCTTGGGGATAAATGGCTCCAGGATACTGGTGGCTGGCCAGATGATGCCCGTCTATCTCCTCGTCCAGGAAGGAGAGCAAGAGCCAGCGATCCTTGGGCGGCTGCAAGGCTGCCACCAGCAGGCCGTGATAAGCCCTGGTATTGCTGCCGCACAAGGTGGATGAAGCATATCCGCCCAAGCCGTTTCCGACCAGCCACTCCCTGGCGGTGGCCTCCTGGTAGCTCTGGAAGGAGGTCATCCTGCCACCTCCAGAGATGACTGCACTGCTTTGATCAGCTTCTCCCTCAGCCGCTCCCCCTTGATCCTCCTCGATCGGGATATCCTCTTCACCAAAACCCCGTCTCCCAGGCTGGTCGCTGCCCACAAAGCCAGATCTCCCTGCCGGCTGTGATACTCTAGAGACTCCAGGGATACAGTCTTGAGAGCCTCTTTCATACCGGCTAGGCTCCAGGCTACCTCTCCCGTGAACTGATCCACTCCCGTAGCAAAGCGGAAGGGGGCATCGGCCAGGTGGATCCTCTTCTTGAGCCGGTAGTGCAGGTCGGCCAGAACGCTGAAGTAGGTCACTGAGGCGTCATAGGGGATTCCGTAGGGGCTGAAGTAATTGTGCACCTCTCCCGGTGCCCCTCCGTGGGTGAATAGGTAGTAGAGATGGTCGGAGATGCCCAGAGTCCTCCAGATCCTCAGAAAATCGTCTCCGCTCTCCCGGGCCGGTGCCTCCAGCCTCTTCTGGTAGATAAAGCAGGCCTGCTGCAGGGCGTTACCCAGCCAGCAGCTGGTATCCCTCTCTATGTCCGCCCAGGAGATATAGTCCCGGATGGACAGCTCCTGCTTGGGCGGGATCTGGCGGGCGATCTCTGCCGGAGTGGCAAAGCGGAGATGCTCATGGCTGTTTATCTTCTCGGGAAGATGGCGGAGGAATTCGAAGATGCCGGTATCAACCCACTGGTGCTCCCCGAAGGTCTCATAGTCGCAGAAGATGTTTATGCACTGTCCGGGAGTAGCCGCCAGCCAGGAGGCATACTTGTCTGCGGTGAGGGGATACTCCTCCCAGTTGTGGGAGGAGAAGCGAAATCCTATGTCGTCTGTGAGCTTGTAATTTCTGAGCAGTAAAGATAGGCTCGTCTGAGGCGGACGGTAGACATAATTGGGATCGGCCAGCGTCCCCTCCGTGAATATGGCCTTGTAGCCCATGCTCTCAGCCATCCGGGCCACCTGGTCACTATAAATCAGCTCCGTATTCTCGAATGTGGTGGGCAAGAGCCCGAAGAGCTCCCAGATCGCCTCCCGGTGCATCTTTACCTCTTCTGTAAACTCCCTCTGGTCCTCGTAGAGGCTGGATAAAGAATGATAGTAGGTCTGCTCCAGCACCTCCACCCTTCCCGTATCCACCAGCCGGAGGAAGGAGTCCAGCACCTCCGGCCTGTAGGCCCGGGCCTGCTCCAAAAAGACGCCGGAAAAGCTGTAGGCGACGCAAAAGGGCTTATCCGACCCTTCAAACCGCTTGATGCTATCCAGGATCACCTGATTGGCGGGCAGATAGCATTTGTCTGCCACCCGCTCAAAGATCCTGCGGTTCTCCTGATGATCGAAATAGTAGTCCCGCAGATCGGGCACCACCTCCTTGAGAGCAGAGCCGTCCCAGAAGAAATTCTTCTTGAGCCGGATGGGCTGGTGGACCTCAAAGCAGAGGGAGACTAGGGTCATGCTTTTCTATGCGCCAGCAAAATATTTACATCTTCGCGTTTGGGTAGGGCTCGGCCTGCCCCGCCAAAAGGTATAAATGCCAGAGCCTCGTACCTTGCGGCTTCCCGTGGGGTAATATCAGTGATAACAGGATTAACCATGATCAAAGTTGATGCCGGCCAGGAGAAATCGGCCTATGCCAGCCTCCAGAAGAGGCCGGGCATAAGAGATGTCTACCCTCTCTTCGGAGAGTTTAGCTTCTTTCTGGTGATGCAGGCAGAAAAGAAAGACGACCTCCACCGCATGCTGGGAGAGATAAAAGCCAGCAAGTCGGTGATCAAGACCGGCCCGGTCCTGGTGACAAAAGAAAGCTGCCGCCGCCAGGGCGCTGCCTCATGAGCCAAGGCCTGAATTCATCTCTTCTCATCCTCACATGAGGGCTCAACAAGGGGCGCGAATTTGGTGCCGTAGTAGATTATGCCCCGATCGCCCTCCTTTCCCAGGATGCGGAATACCGGACGCACCCTCATTCCGATCTTGATGCCCCCCGGGCAGGATACCACCTGGCCGGTGACCTTGGGTCCCTCATCAAGCTGGATGATGGCCAAATTGTAGGGCGTCAGCTTCTCGAATTCCTCGGTGGCGTTATAGATGGTGGTGAAGGTGACCACGCTGCCTGTGCCCTTGAAGGTGTACTCCTCCAGATGGGCCCCGCGACGGCAGTTGGGGCAGAGGTTTCTGGGGGGAAAGAAGTATTCATCGCAGCGCTTGCAGTGGGTTCCCGAGAGATTATATCTCTGGGGAATGCTCCTCCAAAATCTGGGGGCCTGTGTGGTCATCTCTACCTCGTAAATATATGAACCAAAGCGGTTCCGCCCGACCCGCCCACGTTGTGGGCTAATCCCACCTCTGCCTCATCCACCTGGCGCCTTCCTGCCTCGCCCCTCAGTTGAAGGGCGATCTCATAGGCCTGCTTTATGCCCGTGGCTCCCACCGGATGGCCGCAGGCCTTGAGACCCCCCGAGGTATTGACCGGAAGGCTGCTGCCTAAGGCGGTCAGCCCTTCCTCGGTGGCCTGTCCACCCTGGCCCTTCTCCACAAATCCCAGGTCCTCTATGGCCAGGATCTCGGCTATGGTAAAGCAGTCATGCACCTCGGCCACGTCCACCATGCGTGGCTCTATGCCGGCCTGGACGAAAGCAGCCCTGCCGGCATGGACCGTGGCATCCAGGGTGGTCAGATCGCGACGGTCATGTAAAGCAAGCGTGTCGCTGGCCTGGGCACTGGCAGCGACCTTTATAGGGCTCTCGGATAGCTTTTTTGCCATTTCAGTTGGGGCGAGAACCACAGCCGCCGCTCCGTCGGATATGGGGGAGCAGTCCAGTATGTGCAGGGGATCGGCCACCATTGGCGAGTGGTTTACATCATCAATGGAGATCTCCATCTGATACTGAGCTATGGGATTATAGCAGGCATGATGATGGTTTTTCACCGCCACTGCCGCCATCTGGTCGTGGGTGGTGCCGTAACGGCGCATGTGCAGCCTGGCCATCATGGCATAAAGAGCGGGGAAGGTCGCTCCGAAGAAGCACTCCCACTCCCTATCAGCTGCTGCGGCCAGGGCATCGGCTGCCGTGCCGGATGAGACATCGGTCATCTTCTCCACCCCGGCGGCTATGACTATATCGCTGTAGCCGCTGGCCACAGCCAGGATCCCCTGGCGCAGAGCCAGGCCCCCCGAGGCGCAGGCCGCTTCCACGCGGGTGGAGGGGACATGAAGCCTGGACAGCCCGGCGCAGTCGGCGATGAGAGCTCCTATGTGCTCCTGCTCAACAAAACGCCCGCCGCTCATATTGCCCACATAGAGGGCATCGATCTGCTCGCCACTGATCTCGGCATCATCTATGGCCAGCACACCTGCCTCAGCGATCATATCGCGCAAAGAGACGTCCCATCTCTCCCCGAATTTGGTGCAGCCTACACCGATTATGGATACGGATCTCATACTCTCAGCTTGCCCTTGTGCCTGGCGTACATGGCATAATCAAGATACTCTCCCCCTCCGATATAATCACGAACGCTGGGAGCGCCGCAGCGTATCTCATCGATTCTGTCTGTGACCCTGATGCTGAAGGCATCGCTCCCCGCCCCGGAGCCGAAGCTGGTGACAAAGATCCTCTCGTCCGGCCGGGCCACATCCAGCGTGGCGGCAAGGCCGATGAGGCAGGACGCAGAGTAGGTGTTTCCGATCAGAGGCACAATCAGCCCCGGCTCAATCTGCTTTTTGGAAAAGCCCAGCATCCGGGAGACGCGCAGGGGAAACTTTCCATTGGGCTGGTGGAAGACGGCATAGTCATAATCTTCCGGCACCGTCCCCAGCCGCTTCATGAGGCCTCTGGCCGCTCCGGTGACATGCTTGAAGTAGGCCGGCTCCCCGGTGAACCTGCCCCCGTGCTCGGGATAGGGCATGCCTTCCCTTCTCCAGAAGTCGGGAGTATCGGTGGTGAAGGAGTAGGTATCCTCGATCTCCGCCGCCAGGTCCTGGCTGCCTATTAAGTAAGCCGCTCCCCCCGCGGCGGCGGTGTACTCCAGCATATCTCCGGGAGCCCCCTGGCTCACATCCGCACCAATGGCCAGGCCCAGGTCGATGAGACCGGATCCCACCATCCCCAGGCAGGCCTGCAGGGCGGCAGTTCCCGCCTTGCAGGCAAACTCGAAATCTGCCGCCGTAAAAGATGACGACGAACACACCGCCTGGCCCACAATGGTGGCGGTGGGCTTAACCGCATAGGGATGGCTCTCCGATCCGGCATAAATGGCTCCGATCCTCTTGGGATCGGCGCTGCAGCGATCGATGGCATTTCTGGCCGCCTCCACCGCTATGGTAACTGTGTCCTCATCCAGATCCGGCACTGACTTCTCCAGAACGCGCAGGCCTTCCGATATCTCTTCTCCGTCTCCCCAGACCCTGGCGATCTCCTCCAGCCTGATGCGAAACCGCGGGATATAAACCCCATAACTCACAATGCCTTTGGCCAAAAGATGTCACCCTTTGCTGAGAGCCAATGAGATCTCATCGACGGAAAAATATGTCGTTAAAAGAGGAATGTTCTCCACCTCGGCGATCTTTTTGGCAATGGGATCAACCTGATCCGGAACGATCCCCTGCAGGATAACCGCGCCCGGCTTGAGGTTGCTCACCCGCACCGCCACCATGGGAGACTTGCCGGTATGCACTCCGGTGAATATCAGCGCCCGGGCTGTGCTCCTGCCGTAGATCTTCTGAAAATGATCGGGAAGCATCTCGACTATTGCCTTGAGGCTGTCTATGACCGTATAACCCCAGATGGTGATATCTGTCCGTCCGAAGATTATCTCCGCATCCAGCTTTTTAGCCACATCCCACAGGGGGATAGGGTCCTGGTACTCGCAGACGCTGCAGATGGAGTCTATTCCCAGGATGTCCCCCCACATGTCCTCATAGGCTCTGAGCACATTGCAGCCACGGCCCTCGTCTATGCGCAGCAGGGCATCTATGATCTTGGATATGATCATTATGCCGGGGGACTTGCGTCTGCCACTCTCGTAATCGGAGATCACAGAAGGAGATATGCCCATATGGTTGGACAGGTCGGTCTGAGTAATGGCGAAGTTGCGACGCCACTTTCTCAGGGTATCACCAGGATTTGAAGAAAGGGTGATCTCTCCAGCAATCTTCTCGGCCAGCAGCCCTCTGGCATTGGAGATCTCCCCGCGGGAACTCATAAAACAACAACAGGTCAAACTAGGATATAAATCTGACGAAAATAATTCGGCATTCGCCGAAGGATTGTCCGGGAAAAGAATGCGATCAAGGAAAGCAAACCGAAAATGCGTCGACCGGGATTCGAACCCGGGTTGTAGGCTTGCTTCGCAGATTACAAATCTGCCTGGAAGGCCCAAGTCATAACCACTAGACCATCGACGCTTGCCCTTAGGTGGAAGGTCCTGAACTTAACTGTTTCGATTGAATTTGGCTATTTCAAAGGAGCGCAATTCGATCCGATCACGACATTTCATGACTCGGGCTCATGCAAACAAGGAAAAAGATAATTCACCTCTTCTGAGATGACCCAATTCTGCCTTTTTTGGCCCAATTTATGACTCGCTGGTGCCCTTTGGGGATGATCAATATTCTGCCAGGATCTTTCTGATCTTTTAAGCCCCGACAGTCAGGCCGTATGCTACCAGAAGAACCATAGCCAGCATCAGAATTCCTACCCAGTAGTGAAATACACCGCTCATTTCCTTCCACCTCTCATGCCTTGATATTCGAAATCTATTCCTGGCCAATAAGTTGTTGGCCAATGGTTTTTTACCTATATAGCCTTTCTACCTTTATTGTTATTTAAAATTTTAGGTTAAAACCTTAATAGCCAAATAACAAGATAAGAACAGAAATGGTGAAATTGGGTTGAGGCGCCCAAATCAGATAATTTGATATACAGGGGAGGCGGCGAGAGTGGCAGGCATGAATATTCTGATAATGGCCTTCTGGCTTATGCTACCGGCATACATTCCCAACAACTGTGCCGTTCTCTTCGGAGGAGGCACGCCTCTGGACTTTGGGCGTTACTTTCACGACGGCAATCGCATGCTTGGGGATGGAAAGACATTCCGGGGTACATTAGCAGGGACTATTGGAGGGATATCAATTGGCCTGTTGCTCAATTACTTCGCCCCTGGCCTTGGCCTACCCTCTTTCGGCTCGGGATCCGACCAGCTCGTCATTCTCCTGGGTCTCTCCCTAGGGGCTATGCTGGGAGATATTGTAGCCGCCTTCTTTAAGCGAAGGATGGGCTTGAAGCGGGGGGCCAAGCTCTTCATAATAGATCAACTGGATTTCGTGATAGGGGCCTGGGTCCTGACCATAATACTCGCGCCGCAATGGTTCTGGGAGAATTTCACCGCTCAGATTATGATCATAGTTCTATTCATAACCCCCATATTGCATCGATTTATGAACATCATTGGCTATCGTATCGGCTCCAAGAGGGAGCCCTGGTAATAGCCACTTGATACGCCTCATTTTCCTGCTTTGCTAACTGGTAGATCTGGTCTTGATTTAATCTAAGATTTGCTCCAACTGCAATACGTCGGTGGATTCAATGTTATGTTCCCCGGCTCTCCTGGTTGGGTGTACATCACCGGCAAAATCCTCCTGCGATCGCGAAAGCTTTATAAGTTTAGGTAATTGATACCAAGAGCGTCATAGCCAATTCTATCGTGGAAAACCATGAAAATTGGTGAAATGAAAAGGAGGAGGAATAAATGGACGCATTTAGCATGGGGCTCGTAGCTGCCATGGGCGCCCTTGCGACGGTTGCCGGTGCTTCTGAGGATATAGAATCCGATATAGGATCCCAGAGCAACCCCAACTCGCAGGTTCAGCTGGCTGCCCAGGTAGGCAATCCCCACAGGATCTATAACAAGGCCGTATCAGGTGAACCCCCGGCCAATGCCCTGTGGGCCGCCACTGCAGCTATTGTAGCCTATACCCTTATTACGGCATTCCAGATGCCAGCTCTGCTTGCCCTGGTAGCAGGCGCATCTGTTGCCGCTCTGTTCAATGGTGTCTTTGCCATGAGTTCCTACTTTGGTAGGAATGCAAGCCAGGCCAGGTTCAACCAGTGGATCTATCTGGATATCGTCAGGTACACCACGCCATCGATCATGGCCCATGCCTGGATAACATCGTTTTGTATTGCAACTATATCATATATCATGGTCTATATGCTGCCTACCCCGCATCCCTTCCCGATGCCGATCATCGCCTTGATATGGGGACTGGCGGTTGGTGCCATCGGCTCTTCTGTGGGCGATATTCATTATGGCGGCGAGAGGGAGTTTCAGAACCGACAGTTCGGCTGCGGCCTGAACACCATGCTCTCCGGCCAAATCGTGAGGAAGGCCGAGGCGGGATTGAGGAACTCCATAGACAATGCCTGGTTCTGCACCAAATTCGGCGGACCGGCTACGGGGATGGGATTTGGACTGACGGTCTTCCTGGACAACTGGAGGACAGCGGTCTTTGATCCCGTTACCCAGGCTTCTTATGCCATCGCTATGGGTCTGTTCTTTATCATCGTGATGGTAATCTACAACAACTACATTGAAAAATCCCTGCGCAGAAAGTATGGTCCATATCCGGAGTACAAGGGGGACGTTGCAGCATGAACTTCGATATTAATACCATCGTCTATATCCTGGAGATAATCGTGGGCGGTCTCCTGGTAGGCATTGGCGTTCACTTTGTGCCGGTGGGCGGTGCTCCTGCAGCCATGGCTCAGGCCACTGGTATCGGCACGGGCACAGTGCAGCTCGCCGCTGGATCAGGCCTGACCGGCCTTCTGGCTGCCGGGCTGATGATGTCTGTCACAGACAACCTCTGGCTAATCCTGGCCTCGGGAGCTGTGGGTGCAGGAATCATGATCGGATCCACCATGCTCACAGGCTCCTGGATCTACGCTTATGCGGTGGGTGTTCCATTTGCCTCTGCAAAGGTCACCTATGATCCCATAACCGGACTTTCCCAGCCACCCTATATCGCTCCAGGAACTGTGGGTCACGGCATTCCCACCGTCTGCTTTGCCAGCGGTCTCATTGGCGGCATGATGGGAGGACTCGGCGGTGCCATGATCTACTATCCGCTCTATCTGATCAACGGCAATGCTGCTCTCAGCGCCATGTTCGCCATTGGTATATTCCTGGTGAACGCAGTCATTGCATCCTGGAACATCCAGGGAACAATTGAGGGCTTCCATGATCCCAAGTTCAAGAAGTGGCCCTTTGCCTTCAGAGCATGCGCCATTGCCAGCATTCTGCTCGCCCTGGCATCGGTTCTGATCACGGGAGGTGCCTGAAATGTCCGTAGGAGGAGGAGGAGGCGGAGCGCCTTCTGCATATGACCCCAAGAAGCTGAGAATGTACGGCCTGGTTGGCTCCATCGTGGGTATATATCTGGGCTCAATTCTGAACAGCGCACTGAACACCGAGGTTTTCTCCTTTGTCGGAGCCATTGCTGCAATCTTTGCCGTGGTAATGGGTGCCAATTCGGTTCGAAGGATTTGCGCCTATGGTATAGGAACAGGCGTTCCATCCATCGGCATGCTGGCCCTGGGAATGGGCATTATCGCAGTCATGTTCGGGCTCTCTGTGGCTGAAACCATGGGCTTCGGACTTCTCGGTCCCATCATTACCCTGGTCTATGCCGGAGTATTCGGCTACATCATCGGCGTCATCGCCAATAAGGTCATCAAGTTCAACATCCCGGTGATGGAAGAGGGCAATGCCGATCTTTCCATGGCCGGCGCACTGGCTATCCTGGGCTGGAGCTTTGCCGTTTCCGGTACTCTGGGCTATGCCGATATTGTAAATGATGTCCTTATGACCGGATATATCGCCATCATCTTCATTGCCGGTGGCCTTGCCATCCTGCATCCCTTCAATGCCTGTCTCGGCCCTGATGAGAAGCAGGATCGAACCCTGGTCAATGCGATCATGGTGGGCGGACTGGCCATGGTGGCTACGGGAATCGCAGCCTTGGCCACACAGGGACTGGCTGCCGGGCTATTGCAGCTTATCATCGGCTTTGCCTTGTGGTTCTACTTCTTCAAGATGTACTACAAGCTTGTCAAGAGAGATGCATCAGCCGTGGTAGGAACAGGACTATTGCCGCCAACGGTGCAGTAGGGAGGTCTAGAAATGGGATTTGTTAGAGTTTCACCAGAACTGGGCCTGATCTTCGACCCCATGAAAGGAGTGGTCTCGGAGCAGAGGGCGGACGTAGTCCTGTACACCTTCGACCCGGTTTTTGAAAGAATAGACAAGTTGGACAAGACAGCTGACGACCTGATGAATCAGTTGGTGCCGGACAACGAGCTGTTGTCTTCCTACGCCAACCGTGGCAAGGCCTCCTATATTGCCGGCCTTTACACCAACATCTGGGTGGGATTCATCATCGGTCTGGTGCTCTCCTTTGTCCTGCTGCTGAGCTTGGCCTTCACCAATCCGGAAACCTTTGAGATTGTGAAGAAGGCCCTGGGAGGTGCTTAGAGATGGTTCTTAAAAAGAAGCCTTCCGACCCCTGGCCGGTGATCACCGGCGAGTATGAGGTGGGCAATCCTGAGAGCCCGGTAGCGGTATGCACCTGCGGCTCGCACCTTCATAACGCCGACCTGATCAAGGCCGGAGCAGCTCTTGCCGGTCCGTGCAAGACGGAGAACATCGGCATAGAGAAGATGGTGGCCAATGTCATCTCCAATCCCAACATCAGATATGTGGTGATCACGGGAATGGAGGTCAAGGGGCACATCACCGGTCAGGCGATTGAGGCATTCACCCAGAGCGGAATCGACAAAGAAGGAAGGATCATCGGAGCCAAGGGAGCTATTCCCTTTATCCAGAACCTGGATGCACCCTCCATTGAGCGCTGGCAGAGCCAGGTCCAGGCTGTGGTAATGCTCAACACTGAGGACATTGGAGCCATCGCCGGCAAGGTCAAGGAGCTGGCTTCCAAGGATCCCGGCGCTCTTGACGTCGAGCCCATGACCATAGAGATCAAAGAGGGCGGAGGCGAAGAAGAGGCTGGCGGACTTCGGCCTATGGCGGCAGAGATGGTCGAGGTGAGAGGAAGGATGCGCGGCATAGCTGCATCTGTGACCAATGCCGGCCTTCTCAACAAGCTGCAAGCGGGCATTTATGCCGGCAAGATAGAGGGCATTGCCCTGGGCATGACTGTGGTCCTGGTTCTCTTTGGATTGATTCTGAGGGTAGCAGGAGGGATGTGAAATGGCTGAAGAGATTTTATATGGCCAGGGAATTGCATCCGTGGTCGAGCCCAATATGCCAATGGTCGATGCAATTGTGGAGGATGTCAGGTACAAGGGTCAGCTTCTGGCCAGAGAGACCAAGCTGAGCTCCGGCGTCATGGCCACTGTGTCTGTGGGATTTGCCATCGGCTTTATCCTTGCCATCCTGATGATGCTGGGGCCCTTCGCTTTCATGGGGGTGTGAGCTATGGCAGAAGATGTGATACAGGATAACAAGCCGGTAGTACCGGTTGCCGTAGTCGACTCCGAGCAGCTCCGAGATGTGATGGCCAGGCTGGACAAGATCGAGGAGAAGCTGGAATTCTACTCCTCAGAGAAATATATGAGAGCCGGCAAGTCCATCGGCAGGGATCTGGGCGTAGCCTACGGGGTCTGCGCCGCTTTGATCTTGGTTTTAGCATACATACTGTTCGTATACGCAGGCAATTGGGAAGCGGTGATTTGAATGTTCAGATTTGATAGGAAGCAGGAAGTCTTCGATTTCGGTAAATTCAAGATAGGAGGCCAGCCGGGCGAGTACCCCACATGCTGCATTGGCACCATGTTCTACGCCAGGCATAAGATAGTCTCCGATCCGGAGCATGGAGTCTTTGATGTGGCAGCAGCAGAGAGGCTCTGGAATGCACAGCTTGAGATGAGCGATGTAACAGGAAACACCTGTATGAACCAGATCGTGGCCGAGAGCAATGAGGCCATGAAGAAGGAGATAGACTGGTTTGTGAATATCTCAGACTATCCCTTCCTCATCGACTCCTCGGCACAGGAGGTTCGTGCCTTCGGCGTCAAGTACGCCACTGAGATCGGCGTAGCTGATCGGGCCATTCATAACTCCATAAACGCCTCCATCACCGATGAGGAGCTGGCTGCGCTCAAGGAAAGCGATGTGGATTCTGCAATTGTGCTCACCTTCAATGCCATAGAGAAGGGAACCAAGGGCAAGATGGAGATGATGACCAAGGCGGCAGGCGGCGCTAAGAAGAGCCTGATGGAGTATGCCAAGGAGTGCGGCATCACCAGGCCCCTCATAGATGTTGCTGCAATGCCTCTCGGAGCCGGATCCGGTGCCACATACCGCGCCGTAATTGCCATCAAGGCCCTGTTCGGCCTGCCGGTAGGAGCAGGATTCCATAACGGTGCCTCTGCCTGGGATTGGATGAAGAAATGGAAGAAGACCCATAAGGAGGCCTTTGCTCCTGTGGATATCGGCTCCAACCTGGTGGCTGGAATCGTAGGTGCTGACTACTACCTCTACGGTCCCATTGAAAACGCCCCCATGATCTTCCCCGCCGCGGCAATGGTGGATATCATGAAGGCTGAGTCCATTGAGGAGCTGGGTCTTGAGGTAATAGCCGAGAAGCACCCCAAGAAGACGACTCTATAAAGTCGCCTTCTTTTTTTTCTCTCTTTTTTAGGGGATCTCTATGCCCCGGGTCATGGTCAAGGCCGTATTTGATGATATCAGCTTTCAGTGCCAGAGGTGCGGCTCATGCTGCCATCACAAGAGACCTCGAGAGTTTGACGATCTCGTTCCTCTGGAGCAGATCAAGGAGTTCTGGGAGAAGTCCAATCTGATCTACCTTACAGGCAAAGATGTAGCAGCCATATCCAGAAAGACAGGCAAAGAGGCGTCTCAAATCGTGGATACCCTTTATGATTATGATGGATGCTATGTTAAGATCAAGGATCAGGGAAGCAAAGTCATTCTCGATCTGCCGGTTATGAAGAGCAAGGAGGACACCACCTGCATCTTCTACCGGGAGGGCTGCAGCATCTATTCCGTCCGGCCCATAGCCTGTAGGCTCTTCCCCTTTCGTGTGGAGGAAGAGACCGCTGCCAATGGCGATCTAATGCTAAAAATCAACTATAATCCCACCTGTCCCGGCCTGGGAAAAGGCAAGCCTGTAGACCGGAGAAAGCTGGAGAAGCTGGTGGCGGATCAGTTCTTGCAGAGGACGGAAGATATAGCGCCTCACATTGAGAGGTTGAGGTCGGCAGGGGCCATTTCTGGGAATGCCAGGGTATTCAGGACCCTGCCGGGAAGAAGAAGCTGAATTATAAAAAAACCATTTATGAATCCCTGAATCACACCCGAAACATGAAAGCAGTATAGACGCATAGAATTCCTTGGCATGGGCAGTGCAGGCCGAGAATCTTATTTGGGACTATAGATCCCGATAAAAAAACTGGCCAACGTTTCATGTACACCCGAATGCGTCTGTAGAACGCGGATGGTAAATCACTCAACATAATCGATCTGCCCATGCCAGGAACCGTGAATATAATGGAGATGGAACGAGAAGTAGTTTGCGGGGCAGACATCCACAAGCAGTTTCTCTTAGCGACTATCCTATCAAATGACGGTCAAAAGTTTCAGGATCGATTTGATACGAACTTCGAAGGTCTTCTGAATTTCAGACAATGGCTGCTAAATCTCGGTTGCCAGAAATTAGCAGTTGAATCGACTGCTAGCTATTGGCTGCCGATCTATCTCGTTGTAGGAAAGGACGTCGAATTTATTCTGGCAAATGCCTATCAGATCAAGCATATTCCTGGCAGGAAGACTGACGTGCTTGATTCTGAATGGATCGCGGAGTTATGTCTCAAGGATCTGATAGCTCCATCTCGAATCTTCTCAGAAGACGAGAGGGATTTGAGAGCTATGACAAGAACCAGAGAGAGCTATGTCAAAATGAGAACCCAAACCTAAAACAGAATTCACCAGGAACTGGAATCGGCATGTATCAAGCTCTCATCAGTTCTTTCAGATATTTTCGGCAAATCAGGAATCCATATAATCAGAGGCTTACTAAAGGGGTCGGGCATCGAGGATATTCTGGACAGCATTCCCTCAAAGAGGCTTATGGCCAAGAGAAAAGAAATCCAAGATGCTATCCGTATGAATATGTCACCGGCTCAGGTAGACCTCATCAGTCTGCTTCTAGATTCAGTTGATATCCTGAACAGAGAGATTGAATCAATCGATAAGCAGATCCAAGATCTCATCTCTAAGCGGCAAGATGATCTGAAAATCGCCATGTCGATTCCTGGAATGGGATTCACCTCCGCGTCGACTATTCTTGCCGAAATTGGGAATTTCAAGGATTTCAAGACCGGAGAGCAATTGGCAGCTTATTGCGGATT
>CALMJN010000319.1 GCA_937864385.1 uncultured Methanosarcinales archaeon
GACCACCTCGCGAGTACGCCTCCAGAGTCCTCTGCTCTCCGGTCGTCCTCGCCTCAGCCTTACCCCGGCCCTTTGCCGCAGCCGGCTCGTTGTAGATGCAGAACACCCGGTCGGCCAGCTCGGCCATCTCCTGTAGGTGAGGGTCCAGGGCCGGAGCATAGAGCAGGACTGTGGCCTCCCGGGAGGTCTGCTTGAGGGCCTGGGCCAGGTACTCGACCATTCTCTTCTCAGCATCCTCGTAGAGCAGCGGGTCGTGCTCCACGATGAGGAAGCTATGGTGGTTCTCCTGCAAGATGGTCATCCCACATTTCGCATTAACACTCCAATCCATAATATTTTTTGCAGTCCTTCCCAAGTAGCTCCAGAACCAAGTCCTGAGTCTCGCTCAGCTTTATCTGCCGACTAACCACATGTTGGCCCTCAGTTACTATTATTAATGTCACTCTCATAAAAAGCTGAAATATCCATCTCATAGTCGGCTTTTGAGTCGGTTTTTTAAGCTGATTCGGGACACTTTGCCCCACCTCCTTCAGTCTTCTTCGAAGCTTCCACTCTGCATAAGAATAGATCAATAGACAGAGGACCATAATCATTGCCAAGGCCTCGATGCGTTCTTCTTTCTTAAGGAAGAATTCCGATGCGTGGAAGCTTTTGTCTTTCAAGAAGCGAAAGCCCCTCTCTACAACTTGCTGCCCTTTGTAATAGTTCAGCATAGTCTCAGGATGTAAATCTAAATCATTGCTCGCGAGCACGAAGCGGCCCAGTTTTTGGCGCTCTCGCATTACAGATTCTTGATCAATTTCGATATCCGCCTCAATCGCATACTGATAAATTCGTGCTTCATCCTTCTTCGGCCTACCTCGTTTCTTTTCTGCACGCTCTAAAATAGATGTGGCCCTTAGGTCTTCGAGCTTGAAAAGAGGATGATCCGAAATCCATTTCTTTGCCGCAGAGATAGCATCTGGTTCACAAGCATACCGCTGACGTTTCAGAGAATTGAGATCCTTCTGGGCATTATCCAACTTTTTTTGAAGGTTTTT
>CALMJN010000320.1 GCA_937864385.1 uncultured Methanosarcinales archaeon
ACCATAGCTCTGGAAATCAGAGATAAGGATAAGAATCTGCTGTATAAATTTGCAGACTCTCAGATACCCTATTCCAACTACGCCCGCAATGCCACTCTGCTATATCCATTGACCATTGAGACACCACCGATTCTTGTCAGCGATGAGTTTTACGTGTGCTTCTACGATAGAGGAGCTATTGCTGTGGGCTGCGAGCTTCTGAATGAGCCCAGCAAGAATTCATATATTTATATAGAAAATGAATTATTGCCTGCTGTGCTTCCAGAGAGTGAGAATGTGAGCACACCCTTAAACTGGCTTATAGCAGTCAGCGGAAGATAGGAATATCCTGGGCTGAATTATGCGTGAGCATCTTTCAAGAGCCCAGAAAACCTTTTATTGCTTCTCTTTTTCTGATTTGATATCCCGACCGAATCCCGCCGATATAGCATGAGATTCCTCTCCCTCGGATCATATTGTTTTTATCAGTATCTTTATATGGAATATCCTCATCTGATGAGCCAGGGGTGATCATTTGAATAAGAGTATGCTTTTATTTTCAGGCCTGTGCTGTGCGGCACTATGCATCTGCGCCAGCGGGGCGGACTCAACACAAGGACAATTAAAGACGCTTACAGGAAGCGATTTGAATTTTTCGGAGGCGAATTTCACCTTATTTTCTTCACTAGCGGTATTTGGCTCATTGGACATAGGTGAAGCAGTCAAATTCACCGCTCCGTCCTCCGGCTTCAATCTGCAAAAAGTGCGGATCTTAGCCTGGAGCCTATTCAATGAGACAACACAAACTTATCCGGCGGAGAGAAATATCATGCTGGAGATAAGGGATAAAGATCTCAAACTCCTCTATAAGTTCGCCGATGGTCAGATTAATTATTTCCTATCCCCGGACGGGCCAGTCTTCGGAGAGATAGAGATACCGGAGATGAAGATGACAGGAGACTTTTATGTGGTCTTCTATGATCGGGGCGCTGCTCCCATTGGAGCGGCAGAGGTCGCTGATTCGGGCAACTCTTACCTCTTCAATGGTGCCAGGACCTTGCCGGCTGAGTTCGTTGACCAGGAAACCAATGAGACCATTGGATATAATTGGATGATAGAAGTAATAGGAGAGTAGGAGATTCAAGGCCCACGAACGCGAGGTCTTTCTCCATTCGGGCATCGGATCAGTTTGGCGAAAGAGTGTTATAGCAGCAGGCCAACCTCATCCTGATGTTCGAGTCCCGCTTTATCTGCATTTGCGGCCTGCCGGGGATAGGAAGCGTGGGAAAGATAGCTGCGGAATTCCTGGCTACATCTCTGCAATGCAGCAGCATAAAGCCTTTTTTTTCTTCCCACTTTCCCCCCCAGGTCATGGTATCGGAGGGGCTGGCCGCTCTCATGCACAGCGAGCTCATGCGCCCCAGGGAGAAGGAGAATCTTCTTATACTCTCCGGCGATGCCCAGCCCCTGGATGTCCCAGGAATGCATGAGCTGGCGGGGGAGATCCTCGAGGCCGTAAAAGAGCAGGGGGTCACAGATGTGATCACCCTGGCCGCCTATGTAGGAGAGACGGAGGAAGAGGTGCTCGGTGCAGCCACCGATCCGGACTGTGCTGCGGCCTTGACTGAGAACAATATCTCCCTTCTGAAAAGCGGAGCCATCGGCGGATTGAACGGCCTTTTGGCCGGTCTGGCCCCCAGATATGGACTGCGAGGCATCTGTCTTCTGGCCACAACCTCCGGCTCGGAGCCGGTGGACATAGCCGCAGCAGGAAGACTCCTGGCTGCTATAGAGAAGCTGCTGAACCTTGATCTGGATCTAACAGTGCTCTCTCCCTTTGGAGAGGAGCAGGAGATCGAGGCGCCTTCCGAAATAGATATGAATTACAGATAAAGGAAGAGAAATCAAGCCCGAGTATTTTTCGTAATCTTATTTAAGCCGATTAAATCGACCTGGCCACCAGGCTTCCCCTGGGAGCGCCCACCGCTGCCGCCACCGGCTCGCATTTTGCCCTCATGATGTATACCAGCCGGCCGGCGAGAGTTTCCTCATACTCGGAGATGGTCTCGTAGTTGCCCATGCCCTTGGATAGGATCAGCCAGCCTGGATCGAGAAGCAGGGATCGGGCCTCATCAGAGAGAAACTCCAATGCCGTTCCCACCACATCTCCCGTAGGAACGGCCTTGACCCGGCTCATGGCCGCGAGCTCCTGGACGGTGACATCATTGAGCACCGGCTCGGACTTCGATCCAACCACGATCCTTTTTCCCATCTCCTCCAGCCTGGCAATGACAAAGAGGTCGAATACCACCTCACCATTGTTGTCGGTGAGATAAAAGATATTGCTGAAGCTTTTCAGCCGCTCCTTTATCTCCTTTATATCTCCATAGAGCTTCTCGTTGAGCGTATCCGAGAAAACACCGGCAAAGGTTTTATTATCAAAGTCATGGCCTTTGACCCCGAACTCCATGGAGTTTGCTGCCGCTGCAATACGGATCAGAGCCTCGATTTTGTCATCTGCCTTCTCGTAGAACTGCTCGGCCACAGGAAGAAGATCCCTTGCTACCTGGTTGCTCTCATCCTTAAATTTTCTATATGGATCGGGATTATTGCTGCGCCTCTTGATGATCCTCTCCCTCTCTGTGCCAACCAGTGCCGATACGCCTCCCTTGTGCCGGGCCATATAGTCCAGCAGCTCTTCCACTGCCGCTCTCTTCTCCTCCTCTTCGGAAAAGAGCATATCGCACTCGAACTTGGCCCGGTCCAGGATGCAGGGATAGCAATTGGAAGCCATCTTCATGCTCTGCCCCTCCCTGCCAGAACGGCTATCACATCGGGTATGACCCGCTCCGCTACATGGATGCAGGAGCCGCCGCTGAGGACATAGACCAGTCCCTTCTCCCCTACCGCATCCAGGATCATGCGAGCCATTTTGGGATAAGCCTCAAAGCTGAGATCAAAACCTCCGTAGTCATCTTGATGGGAGTCGTGGCCAAATATGACAAAGGCCATCTGGAAATCGAAGTCCCGGGCCAGATCCAGGGCGCTCTTGAGGGCGGAGAGAAATCGCTCGTCTTTGGCCCCGAAGGACAGGCCAATGTCGTAGTTGTTTTTCTTTGGATCATGAACCTCATCCTTTCCGCTGTGCATATTGATGTGGAAGACATCTGGATCTTCTCCAAAGAAGTCCCGGGTGCCGTCCCCGAAATGGGGATCGACATCCACGATGAGGAAGCGCTGCAGCCCCATCTCCCTCAGACGGCGGATGGTTATGGCCACATCATTGAAGTAGCAGAATCCCCAGCAGCTGCCCCTTGAAGCATGATGGCCCGCCGTTCCGGTATAAGCAAAGGCCCTCCGGGCCTCGCCCCTCGCCACCATCTCTGCCGCCATCATCACGCTTCCGGCAGAGAGCATGGCCACCTGCCGGTAGGGATCGTCCTTCATGTTCATCATATGTGCCGCCGTATGGCAGATCTCCACCAGCGCCATTGGAGCAGGCTTGGGCCGGAAGACCTGAACTCGACCTCCATCCACCAGACCCGACTGCATCAGCTTCTCAAATGAGGGCCTGATCCTCTCCTTGAGCACGGAAAAGCCCCGGGCTCCAAAATCCTCATGATAGGTGATGGCAACTTCAGTCATATCCACCTCTTTTTAGAGCTCAGTCATGCGGGGATATCTCTCCAGAAGCATCCCTTCCACCACAATAGGCATCTGTCTCTTAGCATCCTTTACCGCACTCTCCAGCTCCCAGTCGGAGCTGGAGCAGATGGATATGAGGGGCTCGCCCTTCTTAACCCTCTCACCCATCTTCTTGTGGATGGTCACCCCGGCCATCTTATCAGCCGGCGCTCCCGCTATGCGGGCCAGCTCCACCAGGCGTTTATTGAAAAAGGCCACCACATAGCCGCCCGCCGGAGCCAGGATATCCTCGCAGTTCTCGCCGGTGACTATATCCTCGCTCTTGACCGCCGGGTCGCCGCCCTGGATCTCTATGATCTGCTTTAGCTTCTCCAATGCCTTTCCGCTGGTAAGGATCTCTTCCGCTGCGCTGTAGCCCTCTCCCCGTCCGGCCACGCCGCCCATCTCCAGCAGTATGCCCGCCAGGGAGAGGCTCTTCTCCTTGAGGCTATTGGGTCCACCTTTGTTCTCTAAGACGGTGAGCGCCTCCTTTACCTCCAGGGCCGGGCCAATGGTCCGGCCTACCGGCGAGCCTCCGAAGGTCATGGCACACTCCACCCGGATGCCCAGCCTCTCCCCCAGGTCGATCAGATCCTTGGCTAGGGTCCGGCCAGCCTCCGGTGTGGTTAGCTTGGTTCCCGGTCCCACCGGCATGTCCATCACCACCGCATCAGCTCCCACGGCACCCTTCTTGGCCATGATGGAGGCGAGCATCTGGCTGTAGGGATCAATGGACAGAGCATACTCCGCCTTGATCAGCTTGTCGTCGGCAGGAGCGATATTTGTGGCTCCGCCCCAGACAATGACCCCGCCCACCTTCTCCGTAAGCTCCTTGATCTCAGCGGCGGAAAACTCAACCGGGGCCAAGATCTCCATCAGGTCTGCCGTGCCGCCGGCTCCGGTGATGGCCCGGGAGCTGGTCTTGGGAATGAGAAGCCCTGCTGCAGCCACTATGGGAACGATGAGAAGTGAGACCTTATTGCCGGGAACGCCCCCGATGCTGTGCTTGTCCATAACTGGATGGGTGTCGAAGTGGATCCGCTCACCGGTCTCGATCATGGCCTTGGTCAGCCACTCCACCTCCTGGCTGTCCATATCATGAATATAAGAGGCAGTGATATAAGCGGCCAGTTCTATATCGCTGAGGTTATTGTCCACAATATCCTGGACTATGCTCCGGATCTGGTCTTCAGAGAGCTTCTCTTTATCCATAAAGTTCTTGATATAGCAGAGCGAGGCCGGCTTGGGTGCGGGCAGGATGTCCACTGTAGAGGGATTCTTTAGATCCTTTAGGGCCTCGGTGAAAATCCCGATCTCTCCCGGCTTGACCATCTCCAAGGTGGTGTCCAGAATGGCAGTAGTTGCAGCTCCCTTGGTCCTCACCCTCACCCTGTCGCCGGCATTAAGGCCCCTCTCTCTGGCTTCTACTATATTGAGCATCACTTTGTGCTGACCTATCTCGATATCAAATGGGCGAACCTGTAACATATGAAAAACCTCGTGCAACTATAACATAAACTAATATTGACTCTCCATTAAAGTCAGAGATCTGATCCATTCTCCCCTGGCTTCCCGGGTGGTCCCCACCACCAGACGCAGGCCATTTTCCGTCTCTTCCAGCACCCCTTTGGCCTCTATGCTCTCACCGGGCAAGGCCTGCCCGGCATAGGTATGGGAGTAGCAGAATATCTCCTTTACCTCGGGATGGTTTAGGTGGTATATGGCAGGGCTGTCGAAGGAGAAGTCGGCATTGGTTACCCTGGCCTCAATCCGGGCTGCTCCAGCCGACCTGCCTATAGGCTGCGGCTGTATCTGATCCCAATCACGGGTGAAGAGCAGGTCGAAATAGGTGCCCTCTACCATGCCCCGGTTGCCTTTTCGCTTCTCGTGGAGCATGAACTCCTCAAAGCCGATCTCCGGCTTTCGCTTTTGATAGATCTTCTTCCAGGTGGCGCGATCCAGCTCATCTATCTCTTTTCTTGATTTAGCCTCCGCCAGGATATCCCTGGCCTTCCACCAGGAGGAGCCATAGACCACGAAATCTATATCCGAGCTGGGCCCCTGCAGCCCCACCAGCAAGGAGCCGGTGATGCCCATCTGCTCCATAGGCACACCCCTCCCGGCCAGAATCTCAACAATCTTCTTGATCCTCGGGTCGGCCTGGGCTACGGCTGGCAGAGCTTGGCTGGGAGAGAAGATCCTTTCCACCTCTTCAGGCGGCACTTGATGCAGATCGGCCACCCAGTCCGGATGCTCCGATCGAAGAAATCGATAGGCATCATCGAAGTCCATCTTTTTATAGCGTCTGCCCCCCGCCTCTCGCTCACCCCCCGGGTCCGGAACATAGCGCAGGAGCGATCTGATGCCCTTTGGGTGGCTGTAATCGGATACAGCGAAAATCCAGCCCTGCCGGGTCTGGAAGAAGTCCCTGATTCGCAGCCTCAACCTATCGCCCTCATTGCCAAGTCCAGGCCTGCTCCCGGCCTGATTATCTCCCTTTTCTCCAGATCCAGAAGGGTGGAGGGCTGCCCGTAAAGGCATTTTCCACCCTCCACCACTAGATCCACCCGATCTCTGATCTCGGGAGAGACCGTTTCCGCGCTGGTGGGTGGATTTGATCCGGTGCGATTGGCGCTGGTTGAGGTGATCGGCCCGGCCAGATCGATGATCCTCAAAGCCGTCTCATGATCCGGATACCTGATGCCGACCATGGGAGAGCCGGCCGTGAGGATATCCGGGACTATGCTCCTCTTATGGACCAAAACGGATACCGGTCCGGGCAGGATCTGACGCAATAGCTCCATATCCTGGCGGCTAACATCTGCCACCTTCTCCAGCATATCAAAATTGGAGACCGCCAAGAAGATGGGGCGGTCCAGGGGCCTCTTCTTGATCTGGTAGACCCTCATTATGGCTTGCTCATCCAGGGCATTGGCGCCCAGCCCATAAACAGTCTCAGTGGGGTAGACTATAACCCCACCACCAATGATAAAGCGGGCGGCTCTGGCGATCATCTCTCGGATTTCCGTCTGATGCTGGCTATGTCGCCCAGGGTCAAACCTCTACCGGATAGCCCGGATTTAACCCGGTCATCGCTGGCCTGGTCGGTGAGGGTGATCTTGAGCTCCCTCTCCAGCTTCTTCCGGACATCGTCCTCGGGAGAGATCTCCTCACGTTCTATCTTCCTCAAAAGGGTGGCCTTCTCTTTGATCTTGACCGCCAGCTCCTCCAGGGACAGATCCTGGCTCTCTCTGGACTCCCTGATCTTGCGCCCGAAATCGGGTACAATCTCCACCAGATCTCTAAAGTGATCGCGGGGTTTGGGCTTCTTTACGGTGAAAGCTCTCTCCGCAGGGACCATCTTCCGGGCCACGGGAGACCATTTGTCTTCCGGCTTGCCAAAGCGGGCGCAGCCTCTACAAACATCCAGCGCCGAGCCGTCTATCACAATCCTTTGGGGTGCTCCTGATATCTCAGCGCCGCAAATCTCGCATTGCTTCTCGGTCATTTCGGGAAACCTTTATAGGGGTCGGAGTTTAATAACCTTTGTAATTATGGAAAGTGGAGAAGGCATGAACGAGTCACAGGCCGGTGCGGATTTCTCGCGCTACATCCTGGACCGCATGCGCCAGTTGGAGGAAAGAAACCTGGCGCTGCGAGAGCAGAAGGACCGCGTGGAAGGAGAGAAGCGGCTGATAGAGAATCAGAAGCTCAAGTTCGAGAGGGAGGCCAGGAAGCTGCGAAGCGAGCTGGAGCGGCTGCGCGTCGGTCCTATGATCGTGGGCACCATAGTGGATGTCCTGGACGAGAACAGGGTCATTGTCAAGAGCAGCACTGGGCCGCGTTTTGTGGTCAATCTTTCTCAGTTCATAGAAGAAGAGATCAAGCCGGGAGCCCAGGTGGGCTTAAACCAGCAGTCCTTTGCGGTGATGTGCGTTCTGCCCTCGCCAAGGGATCCTGCTGTCTTCGGAATGGAGATCGAGGAGGCGCCTGACGTACATTTCGAACAGATCGGCGGCCTGGACAGCCAGATCTCCGAGATCAGGGAGATAGTGGAGCTGCCCCTCAAGCGGCCTGACCTTTTCACCGCTGTGGGAATAGAGCCGCCAAAGGGAGTTTTGCTGCACGGCCCGCCCGGCACAGGCAAGACCATTCTGGCCAAGGCGGTTGCCCAGAGCACCGAGGCCGCATTTCTCAGGGTTGTGGGATCGGAGTTCGTGCAGAAGTACATCGGCGAGGGCGCCCGGCTGGTGAAGCAGAGAGTGACCGCGCTGGGCGGGCGCTGCCCGGTGAATCCTTCCGGCGGGCTCCTGAGCCGGGGTCATCCGGTAGGCGCCACCGGCATCGCGCAGGTGTTCGAGATCGTGACCCAGCTTCGCCATGAAGCGGGAAAGCGCCAGGTGGAGGGGGCACGGGTCGGCCTGGCCCATTGCATGGGCGGCGACAAGGCGGCGGACACCAAGTCCTGCACCGTGGCCATATGTTCAGCGTAGTGCGCTTTTGGGTGGAGACCACGCTTCAAAAGCGGGCATGCAATTGACGGGAAAGGGTGTTTTTTGCAATGACGGTACGAAGATGGAGCATGATGTTTACCTGTGCCGCCGCTCACCGCGGACGGCTCTGTTTGGCAGTTCGGGGAATTGCGCTGCTGCTGCTGTTTCTGATGCCGCTGCCGCTCCAGGCGGGTGAGAATCTGCGTGATGATCTCTTCGGCGTAAGCTTTCCCAGTGCGCAGGAGGGGTGGACCTGCGGACGCTGGGGAACCATTCTGCACACCTCCGACGGAGGCAAAACCTGGCAACCCCAGGAAAGTGCAACCGATTATACCTTGAGCGCTGTTTCCTTTGTGGACACGAAGCAGGGCTGGGCGGTGGGAGATCAGGGAACCATCCTGCACACCAGTGATGGGGGCAAACACTGGGAGAAGCAAAAAAGCCCGGTGCCCTTTTATCTGATGGATGTTTATTTTGCAACACCGCAG
>CALMJN010000321.1 GCA_937864385.1 uncultured Methanosarcinales archaeon
GTAGTCGGCGTGGCCCGCCCGCCCGCCCGCGCTCGTGTGCAGCAGCCCGACGTTGACGAAGCCCGGCACGGGAGCCGGATAGCCGAGCGACAGGTCCTCGGCCGTCGCGGCGCGGGCATACCCCTGGCCGTGGACGGCCACTCCCAGGTCGTCCAGGCGGCGGGTCTCGGGGTGCCGGACGGAGAAGCGGTGGACGTTGTCGGGCAGCCGCAGGCTGCGACCGATCTCGCTCTCTGCGTCGTGATTGCCGTTGACGAGGAAGACGCGGATGCCGTGACGCCCGAGATCCACCATGCGCCCGTGGAAGTACAGGCCCGTGTTGTAGTCGCGCCACTCGCGGTCGAACAGGTCGCCCGCGATCACGACGAACGCCGCTTCCTCCTCGACGGCCAGGCGCACCAGGTTGTCCAGCGCCCGGCGTGTGGCGCCACGCAACTCGTCCACCGGAGCGTCGGCGTAGCGCTCGAGCCCCAGCATCGGGCTGTCGATGTGCATGTCGGCGGCATGAACGAACTTGATCACCGCATCCCCCATCCGGCAGGGCAGTGCGGCAGCCGGCCGGGCGATCGCGGCTCGGCCGCGTTACGCAAGGCGGCGCCAGCGCCAGTCTATCATCCGGGCCCGGTGGCCACAACGCCCGCGGCACTGGAGGGCCGACGAGGTCGTCGCACGCACACCAGCAACTCCGTGCTCGGCGCCCCACCGGTGCGCCCGAGGCAGGCCAGGCAGGCCAGCTCCAGCGGATACAGGGCCGCGCCGACGGCCGACCCGAGGACCTCGGCCCGGCTCAGGCGCGCCGCGGAAGCGCTCCAGAGCCGCCGCAGCCCGGGGCGGCGAGAGGCCACCGGATAGTTCATCAGACAGAACACCGGCCGACGCCGACGGAGCTCCAGCCCGGCGTCGGACAAGGTGCGAAGGTAGTGCGACTCGGACCGGCTCGTCTGGTGCGCCGTGCGCTGCGTGGGACCCGGCAGGAGGTTGTCCATCAGGATCAGCGTCCCGTCGTCGGCCAGCAGTCGAGCCAGGTTGCCGACCGCTCTCTCGAAGTCGCGGTCGTCGACGACGTGGAACAAGACATCGCAGCACGTCACCAGATCGAAGCCGCCCTCGGACAGGGTTCCAAGACCGGCGGCGATGTCGAGGCAGTGGAAGCGCCCGTCCGGGAATCGCAGCCGTGGCCCCGCTACCGCGGCCCGCGGGTCATCGGAGAGCGCCGAGATCAACCCCGCCAGCGCACCGTGCTCGAGCGCCGCGTCGGCGTTCAGGACGAGCGACCAGTCGGTCGGGGGACCTTCGGGTGCCGGCCCGCTTCGCTGCCCCATGAAGGCGCGCAACGCGATGTTGGCCGCGGCGGCGTAGGCGCGCAGGCCGCCGCTCGTGGTGACATTGCGCACGTCCCAGCCTTCCCGGAGCATCAGGACGGAGACGATGCATCGATAGGGGCTGGTTCCCTGATCAAGCTCGCGGGAGAGCTTTCTCAGCTCCCGCAGGTCCTCGTCTTTGATATCCTTCTCGCTTTCTTCAAAAACAGGGATACCGCTCTTCTTTCCGCCCATCCATTTGATCTTGCCTTTAAGGCGGGTGTGGAGGTTGATGGTCCGGTTGTTAAGCTCTGAATACATTGAGGAGGTATTCAACTCCCGGGCGATCTGGTCTGCGGCTTCGGTATTCTCGGCCATGATGAAGAGCAGTGCCTTCTTGCCGCTCTTCTCCCACTCCTCTTTGGAGAGTTGCCAGCGCTTGTATCCGATCATCAGATGCTGCTGGAACCTGTCGGCGGCGTTGTCGCTGGGGCGCTCCACCAGGCCGTCGCCCCGGCCTATGACCGGGATCTTGACTATGCCGGCGTCCACTGCTTCGCCCAGAGGCGTATCGCAGATTACATGCTGGAAGATGTGGCCATGATTGTCCTTGGGAGTGGCGGAGAAGTCGAGCTGGGAGACTATCTCGCCTCCGCTGCGGTCATGAATGGTCTGGTGGACATATTCTATGGCATCATTCCAGGCGCTGTCCGGGTCCCAGAGGTGGTGGGCCTCGTCGTTCAGGACCATGATTCTCCGGTGGGAGGTCACCCTCTCTCTCAGTGCCTCACCGGTGTCAAGTGCTCTGGCTCTGGAGACGGCGGGGCCGAGCCAGTCATGGCTTTCCACCAGGCCCCTGTTCCTGCGTTTTGATGTATCATAGAGGCGATGAATGTTGGTCAGGTAGATCCTGCCTCCGGTGGCGGCTCCGCTGGCCTCATCCTGGAGGACGACGGAGATGTTCCAGTCCCCCTTCCAGGCCTCGGGGATGAGGGGGTCTGCTTCGAAGATCTTGCCGTCCCCGAAGTCCTCCTTGAGCCGCTCGAAGACGATAATATTGGGGGCGATGATGAGGAAATCACGAGCCAGGGCGGAGCCCTCCTCCCGCAGGGAGTGGAAGTAGCTCCAGACTATGGCCAGGCTCATCACCTTGGTCTTGCCCGAGCCGGTGGCCATCTTGAAGGCGTATTTGGGCCAGCGGTCGTCGTCGGGATTAACACCGAGGGCGGTATCATAGGAGCCCTCGCCGAGGAACTCGGCGGTGATGCTGGAGAGGGTGCGAATGCCCCGCACCTCGTAAAGGTAGATGAATGTCTCAATGGCTTCACGCTGGCAGAAGTAGTAGCGGAATGGGATCTGCTGGCTGTCACTCTCTCGCAGGTGCTCCTCGCCGAACCAGAAATGGAGCAGTTCCCGGCTGGTGTCCGAGGCTCCCGGATAGTCGCTCTCCCGCCATTCCCTAACAGGGCGGCGCAGGTTCTGGGCTATGGGGATATAAGAGGGGCGGCGGCCCTGAATTATCTGGGCCGGATCTCCCTTGCTCTCGCCGGAAGAGCGATATCTGCAAGGCTCCTCGAATGTCTGGTAGAGCGGCTCCAGGGCGGCCAGATTGATGACCGGGCTGGGACTGCTGCTCTGGACGGGCTTTTCTTTGCCCTTATCAGCCTCAGTCATAATTGACCTCCACTATAGTGCTGGTATCGCAGCCGAAGATGTCGACCACCTTGATGCAGGCCTTGTAGACTCCTTTGCCGGGGTAGCCATCAAAGAAGGCGTCGCTGGTGGTCTTGAGGCTGCGGTCCTTCCTGGTGCGGTAGTCCTGCCACTGGTGCTCGAAGGGCTTTTCCTCCTGCCAGTTGAAGTCCACGGCCCAGAAGTCGATGAAGTCGAAGCCGTCCTTTGCCGCCCGATCCTTGAGGGCGGCCAGCTCCTTGCTGGGAACCTCGGCCAGGGAGGGAATGAAACGCTTCAATTGGATGTCCACCTTCTTCTTGCCGGAGACCTTCTTGATCACCGGCTCGGCCTCTAGCACCGCCACCTCGAAGAAGGGAGGGGGAGCGGTCCGGTTCTTCTCCATGATCTCCCGGGGAATGGTGATCAGCCTGATCCGGACCTCTTCCGAGGCCTCGATCTCCTGGCAGACCATCCTCAGATCCATCTCGAACTCCCAGGCCAGGCAGTGGACCTCGCGGCCTCCGGCCTGGCGGGCGGCCTTGGCCACGGCCCGGACCTCGTCCCTTGTCAGCAGCGAGTCGATGCTGTCCACATAGACGAAGGCCCCGCCCTTCCTGCCGTGCAGCCAGGCGGTTGGGTTTGGCAGTGGATCGGCCCGGTAGAATCCCAAAACGACGCGGCGATGGTCCCGGTCGAAGCCCTGCAAGCGCTCTCTCTGCCACCACTGCCGCTCATATCTGCCCAGGTTGTAGACATCGAAGGCCCGGTAGGGCTGGCCATCGGACTCCACTCCACGCCGTCATAGCGCAGAATGGTCCCACCCTCACCCACCGCATAGATGTCAGAAGCCGATGCACCCCAGACATCGTTCAGATCACCGCTCTGGTAGGCATACTTCAGATCGCCGTTAGCGGCGTCGTAGTAGCTGATACCCGGGTATCCGTCACTCCCCAGCGCCAGGGAGCAGTAGGCCCCCTTCTCTCCATTGTCAACCTCCTCCACATGCCACGTCGAACCATCACGAACCGCATAGTATAGCTGCTCCCCGCCGTAGGCAACATGCACCCGGTCGTCCGG
>CALMJN010000322.1 GCA_937864385.1 uncultured Methanosarcinales archaeon
ATGTAAGCCTACACATGCTCCTGCAGTTCGCCCTGGGCATCTTCCTATGGCTTCTCTATGGCATTCATATCAGAGATAGCATTCTCATTATAGCCAACGCTGTATCATTTTTCAGTCTTGTGGTGGCTATCGGATTGTTCTTTAAATATAGGATTTAACTGCCAGCAAAATAAAAGCGACCGCTCTTTTGGATTTTGTCTCACTATCTATCGATCAATCAAGCTTTCTTTTTACCTGTTCTATCAAGCGCTCTAGAGATCCTTTTGTGCTCAGACGGTTATCGCAGGGTGAGAAATCTTTGGGGCTGCATCCGGCCAGAAGGTCCATAACCCTATATGCAAGATCATCCGCCCCCATCTCCTCCAGCTTCTCCAGGAACAGGGCAGCCTGGGAGTTGAACTCGCGGCATTTGCCCGTCTGTGAGGCGGCAGCCTCATGGAGATCATAGAGACTGTTCAGTTCCTTTTGAATCTGCCTCCAATCCTCTCGATCCATTCGGGCTAGTCTCTGCTTTTTTTGATTATAAATGATTCCTGCCAGTTCCGCTTAAGCCGGGCATTATATGTTTCATGAATTGGCAGACGAGGAATGAGTTTTTAGATTCAATGCCTCAACGGCGAGGAGGGACAAAATACTTCGACCTCAGGTCAGGGATAAAATGAATATTTTCGCTTGGCATAAGAGAGGAAATGTGATATCTTGAGATTGCCTGACAATATGGCAGAAATGAGCAGCTTGCCTTATGATTCCCTTAACAGGGAGATGAAATTTCTGGAAATGGGCTATCTGCCGGAGCTAATGAGCCTGGAGGCAATAATAGCGGAAAGTCTCCCTTCTCGGGAGATCTTCCTGCTACATGACCAGGATTTTTTTCGGATGAGTGTCTGCAAGCCGAACTCTGCTATAGGCGTCTTTTCTGGGGAAGATCTAATCGCCTACAGCATCCTTCGTATTCCATGTTGCTTCAGTCAGCCCATGCCCGACAATCTGGGAGTGGAAATATATCTACCGCCAGAGGATCTTATAAAAGTCGCCCACATCCAGGCTATTGCCGTCCATCCAGATCACCGAGGCAATAGCCTGCAGAGAAAGCTGGCCCGGGCCCATTTGGCCCTGGCTGAAGACTTAGGATACCATCATATCCTCTGCACAGTTTCTCCTAAAAATCCAAAAAGCCTGTCCAATATGCTCTCCTGCGGCTTTCGGATAGAAGCGCTTCGACCCAAGTTCCTGGGATGGTTTAGATTCATACTGCATAAGGATCTGAAGAAGTTTCATCTCAGTTCAGCCAGAGATGCAGATGGCAGAGTGGAGCAGATTGCCATATCCATTTCCGATCTGGAAGGCCAACTAATCCTTCTAGAGAGTGGTTTTAAGGGCTTCAAGATAGAGGCTCAGTCCGGCATCATCAAGGTCCTTTATGAGAAATCCAGATCGATTGATGAAAATGACCCAATCCCTGATTGATGTTGATCAAGATGACTCTTTGGGAAGGGCCATGGCCAATAGGTCCACCAGATCTATTACCTTAACCTCTCCCGCTCCGGCATCTCTGAGATTTCTGATGCAGAGCGGGCAGGAGGTTACAATATAATCCACGCCCTCTGGAACTTCAGAAAGCCTCCTTTTTGCCATTCTGAGGGATAAATCTTTATAGCCGTACCTGACTCCGCCCCCTCCTCCGCAGCATCTGGCAGACTCTCTGGAGGTTTTCATCTCCTCAAGATTGCAGACCGCCTCAATCAGCTTTCTGGGTTGATCATATATTCTGCTATGCCTTCCCAGGTGGCAGGGATCATGATAAGAAACGGATAAATCCAGCTTTCTGAGATCCAGCTCCGAGAGATGTTCCACCAAAAACTCAGAGACGCTTTTCACCTCGAAGTCTTCAGAGTAGCTATTCTTGAGAGTGGTATGGCATCCAGCACATCCGGTTATAACTGTGCTGGCTCCTATCTCCTTTATCTGTCTGCTATTCTCTTGCACCAATTTCTGGGCATCAAATCCCATTCTCATGAGAGGTGAGCCGCAGCACTTCTCTGCAGGAAGAATGGTTGCTCCAAAGCGCTGCAGAAGAGAGAATGTCCTTGCGGCTGTCTCAGTATAGCGATAGGAGTTCATGCAGCCCACAAAATAAGCATACTCCGCCTTTTTTAGGATGGAGCTCCTGTCCGCGAGCCAGGATAACCGGTCATCGCTTAAGCCAAAGGTGTTGCCGCTTGAGAGAATATTTCCAGCGAGCGATTTTTGCTTTCCAGTCATCACTCCTTTTAAAACCATCTGTCTTCTACCACTCTCTATCAAACGAGGAGGATTGATTCCAGCTGGACATAGCTCAGTGCATAGGGCACATGTGGTACAGCTGTTCAGGCTGTCGAGGACCTGTGGGTCAGGAGTAAGGCAGGAATCAAGGCCTTTCAAGATCATAATCCGCCCTCTGGTGCCGGCAGACTCCCATCCCGATTCCTGAAAAGCCGGGCACACGCTGCGACAAGCTCCGCATCTGACGCATTGATCAACCGATTTCCGATCCTCATCAAGCATAACTCTCACTTCCGAGCTAATCAAAGCCCATTTTTCCCGGGTTCAATATTCCCTTGGGATCAAGAGCTATCTTAATAGAGTGCATCACAGAGAATGCGTCAGCACCTAACTGTTCCGGCAAATATTTCGCCCTTGCAAGACCAATGCCGTGCTCGGAGCTGACTGTTCCTCCCAGATCAAGGGCGGCCCTGTGTATCTTGTCTGCAGCATAGCGCAGCTTCTCCCATTCTAACTCATCAGAGACATCTATGAAAAGTGCCACATGCAGATTTCCATCACCTATGTGGCCATATTTCATGGCTGGTATATTCAGCTTCCCTGCGATCTGCTGCACCCTTCTGATCAATGTCGGCATCTCCTTGAGGGGTACTCCCACATCCTCGCCCATATAAACTCTGGTCTTTTGAGGATCAAGCCGGGATATAGAGGCACCAACCAATCTTCGCGCTGCCCAGATGCCTTTCATCTCTGAACCTGAGACGATTCTGCTGCTTAGAGCGAGAGGCTTGCAGATCTCGACAATTTGCCTGGCAGCCTCATCGGTTGAGGTCTCAGTCCCATCCACCTCAAAAAGAATCATATCTCCTTCTTCATCTATAGCGAGATGGCTGTCACAGAGCTTTAAAACAGAAAGGGTAGTTTTATCCAGTATCTCGCAGGCAGATGGGGTTATTCCTTCTGAAAAAACCTTAATTACCGCCTGGCTGGCAATATCCGCTTGCTCAAAAAAGGAAAGGATCAGCTTTCTTGTTTTGGGTAATGGAGCTAATTTTAGAGCTGCCTTGGTGATAATGCCCAGCGTTCCTTCCGATCCCACAAACAAACGGGTCAGATCATATCCTGCCGAAGATTTAAGCACTTTCTTTCCGGTATGAATGACTCGACCATCGGCCAGCGCAACTTCCAGATCGAGAATATATTCTCTGACTGTTCCATATTTAACACAGCGCATACCGCTGCTATTGTTAGCTATCATCCCGCCAATGGTGCACATGGCCATGCTGCCAGGGTCTGGTGGAAAAAAGAAGCCATAGGGATGGAGATGTAAATTGAGATCCTCAGCGATCACCCCCGGTTCTACGATGACCTGTTGATTTTCAATATCAATTTCCACTATTCGATTCATGCCGGAGGTATCCAGCACTACTCCCCCTTTTACCGGAGAGCAGCCGCCTGAAAGTCCCGTCCCCGCCCCACGAGCTGTGACCGGAACCAGATTTTCATTGCAGAGCCGGAGAATCCGGGAAACTTGGTTGGTGCTCTCTGGTCTAATCACAAATTCCGGATGGCCAAAGACCTGAGATGCGTCTCCTCTATAGCAGTATCTCTCTGATGGAGAGGCAGAAACCCTCTCCCCTGCAATCTCCACTAGCTCTTTTAGAATATCCATCATAAATATCCGATAATTCCATCTGCTAAAATACTGGTCAACAATATAAAGATTGGCTGCTATAACAATAATGGGACTCGTTGCATTAACTCTAACTTTGTAATGACGCTTAAGCTAA
>CALMJN010000323.1 GCA_937864385.1 uncultured Methanosarcinales archaeon
TAAAATTTTTATAAGCAATTTTTAAAAATATATTTTATCATTTTATCCGTGTCACGCCGGATCCTAGATCATCGCCGGTCAAAGGCGGTACTATATCGATCGTACTCTTTTCCTGAGCTGAATGCATGTGCCCTTATACCTGATGCAAGCAACAGGGTATTGCGAAAAAATCATGAACCCTAGACTACTTTAGCCGGTGAATAGTCCTCCATATGCCGGACCGTATCCGCCAGCTCCCGGACCAGCTCGGGATTGAGATCGGCAAGATCGATCCGGCGCAGAAGATTCGGCGCATCTATCTCGCCCATTACGATCTTAGCCAGATCGCTGTGCTTGAATCCTTCCACCACCACATAGTCCATGCCCTGAGCCTCCATCTCTGCCAGGGCGGAGTTGAGATCGCCTCTCTCGCGCCTGACCATTAGATGGGCCTGGCCCAGGCCCACCACCACATCGGCTCCGGCATCAAAGTGGCGCCTGGTGTCTCCCCGGTCCACGGGATGAGTAGCCATGTTCTTGATGGTTCCCACCCGGCCGTGCCTGGACAGCTCTGAGACCAGGGCGCAGACCAGGGTGGTCTTGCCCGTCTTCTTGGTTCCAACTATGGATATAACCTTCAAGCTTTTGCACCGCCTCAGCCTTTATGTCCTATGCCATCTTTCAGTATTGGCCTCAGGCTTGCAGCAGCTCGATCAGGAACCTGGCGAATCCCATCAGATCAGTGGCCCGGACGTTCTCGTTCAGGCCGTGGATATTGCTCTCCAGCTGTCGGCCCACTCCGAAGACGCAGGTGGGAATGCCCGTCTTCTCCGTGGCATAGGCCTGATCCAGGCTGCCCTGAGCCCCGGAGAGGCGGGGGTAGAAGCCCATTCCCCTCTGCACAGCTTCTCTCACCTCAGAGACCCAGGGATGATCGGGATTGACGCTCATGGGCGGATATCCGGGATAGAATTTCAGCTCCATCTGGGCTTCCAGGGGCTTGAGGGCGCTCTCCAGTTCCTGCATGGCCTCTTCCATGCTCTCCTCCGGTATGACTCTGCGGTCGCCTCTTAAGGTGCAGCGGTCGGGCACAATGTTCTCTTTCACCCCGCCGTTGATCATGGTTATATTGAGCATGGGCTTGAGGCTCTTCATGCCCATGGCCTCCAGGGCGGAGCTGGAGGGGACGGCTGATCTCCTGGACTGCACCTCCTTCTTGAGAGACATGAGAGCCTGCATTACCGGTATGGACCTCTCCACGGCATTGATGCCCAGGAAGCTGGAGCCGCTGTGGGCCGACCGGCCATGAACCGTGGCCTCCCAGGTTATGATGCCGTTGCTTCCTATGACCACATCATCGCAAAAGCCGTCCATGCAGAGCATCATATCTCCTTTAACCTCACCCAGATCGGTGAGGTAGCACAGTCCGGAGTAGCCGCCCACCTCCTCGTCTGTGGTCAGAAGGACGGATAGGTTGTACCTGGTGCGACCTGTCTTCAGAAGAGACCGCAGCGCGGCAATCAGGGCGGCGATGGAGCCCTTGCAGTCGGAGACGCCCCGGCCGTAGATCCGCCCTTCTTTCTGTACCGCCTGGAAGGGATCGGTATCCCAGGCACCTTCCGCCGGGACCACATCCAGATGGGCATAGATGACCAGGGTCTTGTCTGCACCTAAATCCAGGTCTGCCTTGAGATTGAAACGGTCTCCTTCCAGCCTGCTGTCCTGGCACCGGCTGGCAAAGACCTCCTGGGGCATGACCATCCTACGGGTGGCAAAGCCCATCTCCTGGAAGACTGGCACCAGCCAATCCACAATCTCCCGGTAATTGCTTCCAGGCGGAGCCACTGTCTTGAAGCTTATGATCTTCTTTAATAGATCCAATAGATCCAGGTCCATCTGATACTCTTCTTGGGGGGGCAGGGTCTTCTCTGGCATCATCATCACTTCTGTCTGGCTTTAGTTTTCCTGGCGGCATATTAAATGCTTTCTGGAAGGGCGGGAAGAATCGGCTGCCCGCGAAATCGGAAATGTCTGAGAGATACTATCCGGATATGCCTGGAATTATGCCGAAGCGGGCGGCATCATCCGGTCATCCGGTCGAAGGGCTTAAGTACAAGGAATAACCTGGTAGCGAGAGGCCCGCCTTAACTCAGCCTGGTAGAGTGCGCGGCTGTAGTATGTCTCGCACCGTAGAGGTGCTACGCGCAGTCACCGCGATGTCCCCGGTTCGAATCTGGGAGGCGGGATATGCATCTGTCCGGATGGTGTAGTGGCCCATCATGAAAGCCTGTCGAGCTTTCGACCCGGGTTCGAATCCCGGTCCGGGCGTTATTTACTTGGAAAGGAAGTCCGAAGAATATTTTATGTATCTTTAAACTATATTTTTATCTCTAACGAGACTATTTAGCTCAATAAGCAGAACGATCATTTCAGGCAATGGCATAGGTGAGCATAGATGAGACTAAATATTCTTGCATTCGTTGGAATTGCTTTGATATTGGCCGGCATGGCTT
>CALMJN010000324.1 GCA_937864385.1 uncultured Methanosarcinales archaeon
CCAAATGCGATTTACTGTTCGGACACTGACCTTCATCTCGGCTGCAATAATTTTAGAGCTAATGTTGTTGGTTTTTGCCCTGATTAGGTACTTGACCTTGGCAGGAGTCAGCATTTAAACTTTGTTTCTTCTGCCTGACCATGCCGTCTTGAAGTGCATGAGTATATAAATGCCAACAATCTATATCCGGGATGGAAAAATTTTCATAGCTTAGAGTCTTATTCATCCCTAGGAGGTTTATATTGAAAATGAGACGGATTTTATGTGCTACCACCATGGCCCTATTGTTCTTTGCAGTTATCAGCCTCGGTGCCGGTCAGCCGCCGACCCTTTTTGCTTCGCCTGCTGCAGTAAACCCCGCAGATAAGATAACCGTCGTCTACTCTGGCGCACCAGGGTTCGACACCGATTGGATCGCCATCTACAGGATAGGCGCAGCGAATGAAAGATACGGGGAGTGGAGATACCTCCGAGGCGAAAAGAGCGGGACTTTGACCTTCGCCGCCCCCCAGGAGTTGGGGGAGTACGAGTTCAGGATGTTTAAGAACTGGGCCGGAAGCGGCAGTTATGAAGAGATCGCCAGGAGCAACACCTTTGCAGTTGTCAGCCTAGGTGCCGGCGAGCCACCGATCCCTGACGGGAGGCCCAACATCCAGATCGTGACCCAGGCGGTGGACCCGGCGACGAATCGGGTATACTACTCCTATAACCAGCAGGGGCTACAGATCTTCAAAATCAAGGTCCTGGTAACAGGCCCCGACCTATTCAGGATCAGGTCTGTCCACTACCAGCTCCATCAGACCTTCAGCCCGTCGGAGCGGACCATGACGAACCCTCGAAATAACTTCGAGCTAGAGCTGTGGACCTGGGGGGCTTTTAACATGCCCATCACCGTGACAATGACGGACGGAAGGGCGTACAGGTACGACTACGGCTTCACCTTCGGAGATCAGTTGAGGGACGCTCAGAAGAGAGGAGTTCCCTTCGTGAGGGTCGGGTGAGGTTCTTCACCTCGGCTAAAACGACCACCTGAACCTTCCCCGCTCTGGGAAAGGCGGGATGTCGGGGCAGTCATGAGGGCGAGGATCAGTCTTCCCGGCCTAAAGAGGCTCGACCTCAAAGCCCCTCTATCGTTGTTATCAACCTCAACCGACTGAACCTACAGGGCCCATGGCAACCCTAAGAGCCCCTATCTCAGCCAGCTCATACCCCGCTATCCCTTGGTGGGGGACAACATCGTGGAGAAGGGCTATCCCAAGTTCGAGGTCTATGAGGAGGGAGCGCCTGGCTATGTCTACATCAACAAATCCCAGTACTTCGAGGACGTACCAAAGGAGATCTGGGTGTTTCATGTGGGCGGAGGCAGCTCTCCTTCGACGATATCATGCACTGCCAGAAGGTGGTCGTAGCTTTGAAGGAGACAATCCGGCTGATGGAGGGGATCGACCAAGCCATACCGGTATGGCCGATCGAGTAGAGGGCCATCGTATCTTTTGGCCCTGTGACACGGATGAACATCAAAATGCCAAATGGACAGCTAATAACCATACCCATCTCCGGCAATCTTAAGATCGGACTGCTAAAGTCGGCGATTAGAAAGGCTGGGCTGGATGATGAAGAATTTATTACGCTCCTGGAGGAATGATTAGATATGGAATACACCATTCTAGTACATCAGGCAGAGGAAGGTGGCTTCTGGTCAGAGATTCCCGTACTTCCCGGATGCTATTCTCAAGGTGAGACAATTGATGAAGCCTTGCACAATGCCAAGGAGGCCATCGAATCCTACCTAATCGCCTTGAAAGAAGATTTGGTAGCGGCCCCAATCGAAGAGAGCCTATTCATAGGAAAGGTTAGAGTGGAAGTTGCGGGCCTGTGATCCTGCGTGACGCTGGCAGAAGTGGTTTCCTGAGTGGTTTCCTGATGAATTCAGTCGATCGCACTTGTTCAAGCAATCGTAAAACAATTTTCACAAAATATTTATAATGTTTGGAAATGGCTATGATGGTCTTCGACTTCCTCTGCCTTCTCTGATCAAGCCCATGATCCTACGTTGCGGCATTTCTCAGTTGTGAATGTTGTGCTATGGAATCTATGATCAGGCCGATCCGTCTCTCAGCAGAGCCTCTACCGCCGAATGTATGGCCTGGGATGAGCTGCCCTTCGGCCTCCATCCCAGGCTCTTGATTTTATCCAGAGAGAGAAGCATAACCCGGACATCCCCCTTCCAGCCCCGGCCCTCCTCGCCGCTGGTATAGCGGTAAGAGACATCCTTCAGGCCCATATGGCGGACGACGATATCTGCGATCTCCTTCACATCCACGGCGTCCTCCGAGCCTATGTTGAAGAGGTTCACCTTTTCCTCTGAGGCCTGCAGGCATAGCAGCATTGCCTCTACGCAGTCCTTGACCTCCAAATAGGACTTCTTCTGCCTGCCGGAGCCCAGGATCTCGAGCTCAGCTGGATTCTCTCGCAGCTTCCTGATGAAATCAAACAGCACCCCGTGGCTTGCTCTCTCTCCCACGATATTGGCAAAGCGGTAGATCCAGGCCTGCATATCGAAGGTATGGCAATAAGAGGATATGAGGGCCTCGCAGGCCAGCTTGGAGGCTCCGTAAAGGGAGATGGGCAGAAGAGGCCCATACTCCTCCGGGGTGGGGATCTGATTCGCCTCTCCGTAAACCGTGGATGTGGAGGTGAAGGCTATCTTCTTCACCTTCGCCGCCCTCATGGCTTCCAGCAAATTGTGGGTGGCGATGATATTTTGCCTCAAGTGAACATTTGAGTCGATGGCGCCCAGCCTGACATCGGGATTCGCTGCCAGATGAAACACCATATCCTTCCCCGCCAGAGCATCGGCGAGGCAGTCAGGCTGCACCAGATCTGCCTCTATAAGACGGAAATTGGATTTTCCCATATAGCCGGCCAGTCTCTCTCTCTTTCCGGAGCTGAAATTGTCCAGAACGGTCACATCGTTGTCTGCCAGCAGTCTATCCAGCAGATGGCTGCCGATAAATCCCGCCCCTCCGGTTATGAGAATTGAAGATCCACTAGCCATGACCTGCTAAAAACGGAGGGGAGACGAGAAAAAGCTTTCCCTTTTCCATCCATCCACTCAGTTGATCTGATTCATTAACATAAGCTTTTTATGGACAGCAGATATGCTTTCAAGGGGACCATATATGCAGAGAAATTTAAGGATATCGATGTTTTTACTTGCATTGATCACAGTCAGCGCTGCCCTTTCTGCAGCGGATGAGGGCCGGCTGAAGATAGCCACCACCAGCAGCCTGTATGATACCGGCCTGCTGGAGAGCATCGTGGACCAATTCATAGAGAAAAATGACGCCACAGTGCAGATTCCCTCCCACGGCGGCACAGGGATCGCCATTGCCGCCGGTCAGAAGGGAGACGTGGATCTGCTCATAGTCCATGATAAGGCCCGGGAGGTCAAGTTCATTGAAGAGGGAGACGGCCTGGAGAGGCGGTGCTTTGCTTACAACTACTTCTATATCGTGGGCCCTGATGATGATCCGGCTGGCGTCTCAGGATTGAACGCCTCCCAGGCCTTCAAGAGCATTATGGAGAGCGGTCTCTCCAACCCGGACCAGGTCAAGTTCATCACCAGAGGCGATCTCTCCGGAACTCATTCCAAAGAGCAGTCGCTCTGGAAGGCAGCCGGTTATGACTACTCTGCCGTCAACACCTCAGGCCCCTGGTATGTGGATGCAGGCAGCCCCATGGGTGCAACCCTGATCATGGCCAATGAAAAGTCGGCTTACACCCTCACCGATATGTCCACCTTTATGGCCTACAAGGGCAATCTGACTCTGGTTCCTCTGATCGAGGGCGGCGATGAACTGCTCAATGTCTATTCCGCCATAGCCATCAATCCGGAGAAGCATCCGGGGGTCAACTGCCAGCTTGCCAATCTGTTCATAGACTACCTGGTATCTCCGGAGTGCCAGGAGATCATAGGCACTTACGGCCAGGAGCAGTACGGAAAGCCGCTCTTCTTTAAGGGAGAGGGCAATTGCGACTTAATGGGCTGCTCCGCCGAGGAATGCGTGGTGCCCACCCAGGCTGGCTGCGCGCAGGCCTGAGAGGAGGAATATTTGGAGGAGATCTGGAACGGGATATTGAGGGCAGTAGAGCTCATAGTGACCCTCAATCCCGAGGTCATGGAAATCACAGCCAGGTCTCTTTTTATCTCTTTTACTGCTGCAACTCTGGCGGCAGCGATCGACATTCCCCTGGGCGGCCTGATAGAGCTGAGGGAGTTCCGGGGAAAGAGAGCCCTTGTAGACCTCATTCAAACCCTCTACGGCCTGCCCACGGTGACAGTGGGCCTTTTGGTCTTTCTGCTCCTCTCCCGATCCGGGCCTTTTGGGAGCCTGGAGCTCCTATACACCCCCACGGGCATGGTCATCGGCCAGATGATCCTCATCTCTCCCATCCTCATCGGCCTGACCATCTCTGCCCTGAGGGGGGTCAGCCCTCATATCAGAGATACCGCCATCTCTCTTGGGGCGAATGAGAGCCAGGTTATAAGGACCATTATAAAGGAGGCCAGATTTGCAGTCGTAGCTGCGGTCCTGATCGGCTTTGGCCGGGCTCTATCCGAGGTGGGCGTGGCCATGATGATCGGAGGAAATATCAGGGACTATACCCGGGTTCTCACCACATCCATTGCTCTCCAGACCTCCATGGGCAATCTGGAGACCTCCATGGCTCTGGGAATCATACTGATAGGCATATCCATGATCCTCAATCTCTCTCTCAGCCGCTTCCAGGGTAGGTAATCATGGCCTTTCTTGAGATCCGAAATCTAAGAAAGAGCTACGGCCGGGCACAGATCCTGAAAGAGATCAACCTCAGCGTGGAGAAAGGAGAGATCCTGGGGCTTATAGGCCCCACCGGCTCGGGAAAGAGCACATTGCTCCGTCTCATCGATCTTCTGGAAGAGCCTAGCCGGGGCGCGATCATCCTGGAAGGCCGGGCTGTATCAGGTCGGCCAGAGAAAGAGAGGATAGCAGCACGCCGACGCATGGCCATGGTCTTTCAAAAGCCGGTAATGTTCAAGTCCAATGTTCTGGATAACGTCACCTTTGGTCTCATGGTCCGGGGAGAGGGCCAGGCGGAGGAGAGGGAAGAGAAAGCCAGGGCTGCTCTTCAGGCCGTGGGCCTCTCCGGATATGAGAGCCGCGATGCCAATACCCTCTCCGGGGGAGAGATGCAGAGAATAGCCCTGGCGAGAGCCATCGTCCTGGAGCCGGAGCTCTTGCTCCTGGATGAGCCCACGGCAAATCTGGATCCCAGGAGCGCATCGGCCATCGACAGTCTGCTGCAAGGCTTGGCTGGTGGAAGAACGGCTGTGATCCTGGCCACTCACAATATGATGCAGTGTCGCAGGCTTGCCGATCGGGTAGCGGTGCTGGTGGAAGGAAAAATCACCGCTCTGGGAGAGAGCGAGGCCGTCCTGGGCCAGGAAGAGAGGAACGGCACGAGCGGATGGAAGGTTCCGGGATCTGATCTGCCCTGGTGAAACCTAGACTAAAACCGATTAAACAAACGACGGCTTCTTACCCAAACCACGCATATCGGATGGCACTTTCCGGGCAGTGATCCACGCAGCAGCCGCAGAGTATGCACTCAGATTTTTCCATCCTCTGCTGCCGGACCATATTATTCACATCCAGGCTCATGGGGCAGTTCTTTGAGCATATCCTGCAGTCTTTACAGCGATCCTTTTCCGCCGAGAGGTGGATCGCCGGCCAGGCGAGGATATTTCGAATCTTTCTTCCCAGGATCATTATCACTGCTATGGGGCAGAAATAATGACAGAAGCCGCGCTTTCCAGCAAGCAAGGCAAATACGGAAAAGAAAGCGATTTGGACAAAGAATATGATATGCGAACCAGCTCTGGCTATTGAGATCCCATTCTCTGTTCCATAAAATAGATCTATGGCCGCTATACCTCCGGCGGAGTTTATTGCGGAGATGAGGGGGATTAAAATTATGACCAGGAACAGGAGATGCTTGAGCCAGCTCAGCCTTCCTGGCTTAACCGGTTTATTATTTATCTGGAAATAAATCTCCTGCAGTCCCCCTCCCGGGCAGAGCCAGCCGCACCAGAGCCGCCCCACGAAAAGTGAGCTCAGGAAGAGAAGGATAAAGACTATCAGGCCTCCGGAAGCAATCCCTTCTGATGCACCTTCAATTATTATGGGACAGGATATATATGCAAACGTAGCCGGCAATAGCAGGAATGAGAAGATGATC
>CALMJN010000325.1 GCA_937864385.1 uncultured Methanosarcinales archaeon
AAGAAGTTTTACAGGGAGGAGAATATGAGAGCATATATTGCGTTGTTGGGCATATTCATCTTGTTAACAATTGCATTTCATCCCGCGGCTGCTGCTAAATTTTCAATCTTCACATATGATAAAGATAGCAATGCAACACTTCAAGATGCCTATGTTACTATTTGGCAAGACAACAGTTTAGTAGATAGCGGCATCACAGATGCTGCCGGTATTTTTGCGACCTATTTGGATGATGGAGGCAAATATCGCATAAGAGCTGAATACTCCGGCAAGTGGGATGAAATAACTGATTACGTGGCCAACAGTGCCAGCAGTAATCAAATCAACCTGTACCTGCATCCATAATATCGCATGAAGCTTGACTTGAATGAGTGATCCATCTGGATAGGTGTGCTCTTATCGAAGTTGTATTTTTTTATTAATATTAAATTATCAACGGGATGAAGTTGCCAGATGAGTTTCATCCCTTTAGTTTACTTTAGTTTTAGCAACCTTGCTTGGATTAACCTTTTATCTCAGCTCTATCAATTCCCACAGGCATGAAGCTTCCGGGCACGGCTACCCAAGAAGAGAACATCTACATTGCCATTGGCAAGCTGGACATCCAGCCGAGCCATACTTTTCTGGACATAGGCTGTGGCTCAGGAGCGATCTCTCTTGCAGCCTCCCGCTATACCGACAAGATATATGGCATTGACCGCAGAGAAGAGGCAGTACTGATGTCCAGATCCAGGCTCCCTATGGGGCGGTTCCTTTTAGGAGAGGCGGCAGATGTCATCTCCGGCCTGCCTGATGTGGACAGATGCTTCATCGGCGGGACTCGCGGCATAGATGAATTCTGGCCCATGCTCCTGAAAAAGTCCAAAAGCGGCAGCATCATAGTGGCCAACCTGGCCAGGATAGGCATAGCCGCCCATGTGGCAGAGATGATGAAGGATGTGGGGATCTTCCAGGAGCTGATCCAGATTAATATTGCACGGGGCTACGCCCTGGCCGGCGATATAGCCTTAAAGCCTGCAAACCCCATCTTCATGGTGATTGGAAAATGCTGATAGGAATCAGCCTGGGACCAGGCGACCCGGAGCTGCTCACCCTCAAGGCGGCCGCTGCCCTGAAAAGCTGTAGCAGAGTCTTTGTGCCCGGCGAGATGGCGGCGGACCTCGTCCGCCCCTATGCCCAGCCGGAGCTGCTGGACTTTCCCATGATCCAGGACCAGGGGGAGCTGGAGAGGATCTGGAAGAAGAACGCCGCCATAGTGGCTGAGGCTGCATCATCCGGAAGCGCCGCCTTCGCCTGCATCGGGGATGTGAACACCTTCTCCACCTTCAGCCACCTGGAGAGGATGATCCGGGAGAATTACCAGGGAATTGAGATCCAGACCATACCTGGAGTGGGCGTGGTTCCGGCTCTGGCCTCCCGCTTTCCCGCTCCTCTGGAGGGCTCCTTTATGGTATCCGATGGCTCGCCCATGGACACGGTTATCCGCATCAAAGCCACCCGGCCCAGAAAGCTGGCCGAGGAGCTGCAAGAGAGGGGATTTGAGGAGTTCGTTCTGGGACGGATGCTCTGCACCCCTGAAGAGAAGATCATCCGCGGCACTCTTCCCGAAAAAAGCGACTACTTCTCAGTTCTCCTGGCCAGGAAAAAGAGGAAGGGATGAAAATGAAGCTCTACTTCGTGGGAGCCGGGCCGGGAGATCCGGAGTTGGTCACAGTCAAGGGCAAGAGGCTGCTCTCGGAGGCGGATCTGGTGGTCTATGCCGGGTCTCTGGTCAATCCCGCCCTACTTGACGGCCTTAAGGCAGAGTGCATCGATAGCAACGGCCTATCCCTGGAGAAGACGCAATCCCGCATACTGGCCGCACTCCGAGAGGGAAAGAAGGTGGTGAGGCTGCACAGCGGCGATCCATCCCTATATGGGGCCATACTGGAGCAGATGGTGCCCCTGGAGGAGGCCGGTGTGGAGATAGAGGTTGTTCCTGGCGTCTCCTCCCTCTTCGCCTCCGCCGCCGCCCTCAAGACCCAGCTCACATTAAAGGGCGTCTCCGAGTCTCTGATTGTGACCAGACCTGCCGGAGCCACCCTGGACAAGGACGAGCTGCAAGCCCTAAGTAGCCACAATACCACCCTGGCTGTCTTTTTGGGCATAGACAAGATCCGAGAGATAATGGAGAGCTTGGATCGCCCGGGGGACACTCCGGTAGCCGTGGTCTACCACGCCTCCTGGCCGGATGAGATGGTGCTGCGGGGCACAATCGATGACATTGCAGATAAGGTGCAAGCGGCGGGCCTGGAGAGGAGTGCTCTCATACTTGTGGGAGGGGTGGTCAACCGGACCGGATTTCGGAGGTCTCATCTATACCGAGATCGTTAGCCGTCCTGGTCTTTCCCCGGGATAGAGAGAAAGGAACCAGGATCTGCCAGGCACTGCAGGATAGCTGCAATCCCAAGATCGTCATCTATCGTAAGGATGAGATAGAAGAGGTCTTGGAGAGATTCGAGGCAGTCATTGCGGTCATGGCCGTGGGCATAGTGGTGCGCATAATCTGTCCCCTGCTCAAAGACAAATGGAGGGATACCCCGGTGGTGGCAGTCGACTCTTCCCTCTCCTGTGCCGTGCCGGTGGTGGGCGGACATCATGGAGCCAATCAACTGGCCCGCCTTCTCCACTCCCGTCTGGGCCTTTATCCTGCCATCACCACAGCTACCGACTCCTCCGGCCGGCCCTGCCTGGAGGAGATGGCGGAGCGGCTGGGGGGAGCCATCTGCAATCCTGAATCCAGCAAAGCCATCAACCTGGCCTTCCTGAATGAAGACATCCCCCTGTTGCGGCTCAGGGGGCCCAAGATTGTGCTGGTTGACCAGGATGTAGCTGTGCTCAAATTAAGAGGCCTCGTGCTGGGTATAGGTGCCCGAAAAGGCGTGGCAGCGGAAGAGGTGCTATCAGCCGTGGATCAGGCCCTAAAAGAAGCTGGGAAAAAACGGGAGGACATAGCCATACTGGCCACAGCCGATCTGAAGAGAGAAGAGGTGGGCATGGTGGAGGCGGCAGAAATTCTGGGCAAGGAGCTTATCTGCCTGCCTTCAAAGGTCCTGAACGCCCAGGCGGCGACAAGCCCATCGCGAGCCCGGGATCTTGGACTGATCGGGGTAGCCGAGCCGGCCGTCCTGGCCCTGGCCAGGCAGCTCATCGCTGCCAAAAAGGCTTACGGGAGGGTTACAATTGCCATCGGAGAGTAGAGAAGACGGCAATCCAGCCGACGGCAACAGACTCTCCATAGTGGGCATAGGGCCGGGATCGCCCGAGCTGCGAACCTCCGCTGCAATAAAAGCAATCATTTCCTCTGATTTCGTAGTCGGCTACCGGCCATACCTGGAGCTGATAGGAGACCTCCTGCCGGGAAAGAGGGTATTTTCCAGCGGCATGGGCCGGGAGGTTGACCGCGTCCGCATGGCCCTGGATCTGCTGGATGAGGGCTCGGTAGCTTTGGTCAGCAGCGGGGACCCCAATGTCTACGGCATGGCCGGGCTGGGCCTGGAGATGGCCGAGAGGCCTTCCGATGTGGAGATAGTGCCCGCGGTTACCGCCTTCACCGCCGCATCCTGCCGGGCCGGTCTGTTCTTCCGGGAGAGCGTATGCGCAATAAGCCTCAGCGACCTTCTCACCCCCTGGCCCGAGATCGAGGCACGGCTGCGCCTGGCCGCAGAGATGAACCTGCCCATTGCCCTATACAATCCTAAAAGCAGGAGGCGGGACTGGCAGCTGCTTAAGGCCTTAGAGATCTGCGGCAGCAGAGAGGCTCTGCTGGCCAGGGACATTGGCCGGCCCGGGGAGGAGACGGTCTTCACCAGCTCAGACAGGCTGCTAGAAGAGGAGGAGCTGAGAGAGAGCATCAATATGACCACACTGGTCATCCTCCTGGGACAGGGGACCTTCCGGGGACCGGCCAGCAGGAAGGCGGCCATAAACCTGGTGGGAATCGGGCCGGGCCAGCCCAGCAATCTCACTCAGGAGGCCAGCAGCATCCTGGCAGGCTCGGAAGAGGTGTTCGGAGCGGAAAGATACCTGAGATCGATCGAGGGGGTCACCGCCGCCCGGAAGGTGACCCATGATGGGCCCTGGCCAGAGAGGATGGCAGCTCGATACGACGAGGCATCCACGGTGGCAGATCGAGGCGGCCGGGCGGCCATACTCACCGGGGGAGATCCTTCCATCTTCTCCTCCGGCTGGAGGATACTGGACCGGGCAGCCAAACCCATCCATATCTCCCCTGGAGTAAGCGCCTTCTCCTGTGTTGCCGCCCGGGCCGGGGCGCCGCTGGTGGGCGACTTCGCCCTGCTATCCTCAGGCCGGGAGCCGGAAAAGGCTTCTCTCTTGGCAAGATCTGGATTTGCAGTGGTGGTCTACAACCTCAAAGCAGAGGAGATTGCCCCCATTCTGGAAGCAGTCAGCCCAAGCCTGCCCGTAGTCCTGGCCAGGGATGTGGACCGGGCTGCAGAGAGAGCCATAGTCCTCACTGCCGCCGATCTTCTGGAAGCCCGGCCTTCTGGATTCCGATTCACCCTGATCCTGGCCCCCCCCAGCTCCTATATCCGGGACGGAAGAATAATCGCCAGGAGAGGATACGAGAACAAGTACAGCTACTAGAGAAAGATTCGAGCGGAATGACCATGACCAAAGGCATAATGGAAGGTTATACGGATATAGGGGCCGTCACCCCTGAAGCCATGGAGATAAGCAAAAAGAGCCGGGAGCTCATCTCCCAGATGGTGGGAGACCGCGATCTGCAAGACCGCATCAAGCAGAGGTGCGTCATAGCCACCGGAGACCCCAGCCTGGCCGAGATCATCAGGTTTCATAACCATCCCGAGCAGGCCGGCCTGCAGGCCCTGAAGGAGCATGCTACCATTTTTGTGGACATCAAGATGGTGGAGGCAGGAGTGCTAAAGAGAGGGCATGAAAGCCCCATCCAGCCCATAATTGGCCAGGGGGACGACATTGCCCAGAAGCTGGGCGTGACCCGCACCTCAGCCGGAATCATGGCTTTGCAGGAGAGACTGGATGGCTCCATAGTGGTGATTGGAAATGCCCCCTCCGCTCTCCTCACCTTGTGCCAGCTCATAGAAGAAGAAAAGGCCCTTCCCAGGATGGTGATAGGAGTTCCGGTGGGCTTTGTCAATGCCGCCGAGAGCAAGGAGCGGCTGAGGGGATTGCCCGTGCCCTCCATCACCACGGAGGGAACTCGCGGCGGAACCCCCATAGCAGTTGCAGCCATTAATGAGATCATAAACACCTATGCCAGAGCCAAGATCTGATCGGATCATGAACCCTGTCAGAGATCCGGTCACTGTCAGAGATCAGGTCTTAGATTCACAACCAGTAAAGGACTCTGATCCGGCTGAGGGCTCCGAGACGGACCCGGTCACAGGATTTGCCATACCCGCCTCCTGGCTGCGTCTCTCTCCCGATCCAGAGGCCAGAGAGAAGATAAAGAGCGGCAGATGGGCCATTCTCTCCAGCGGCCTGCTCTGCCGGCGGGGCCTGACCACAGGAACCACCGCTGCTGCAGCCTGCAAAGCAGCCGTACTCTCCTTGAAGGGGACGGTGAAAAGCATTGAGGTCACAACTCCGGTCGGCATATGCGTATCTCTTCCTGTGGTTGCCGATAGAGGATTCTGCCTGGCGATAAAGGATGGCGGAGACCACAAATTCGATGTCACTGCCGGTCTTGAGATCGCCGCGTCGGCCCGACCGGCTGAAGAGACGGCCCTTGTTGCCGGGAAGGGCATTGGCAAAATCGTTGGCCGGGGACTGTGCGACGAGGTGGGCCGGCCAGCCATAAGCCCATCGGCCCGAAAGCAGATCATGAGGGCCATCTCCCAGGCCCTGCAGGAGACGGAATTATCCGGTGCCAGTATCGAGCTGACTGTGCCCAGAGGAGAGGAGCTGGCCGGGCAGACCCTCAATCCCCGTCTGGGAATAGTGGGAGGCATATCCATACTGGGCTCAACCGGATTTGTGGAGCCCTGGAACGACCACTTCATCGAAGACCGGTCCCTGGAGCTCAGGCAGGCTAAAAGAGTGGTGGCGACCACGGGAAGAGTGGGCCTGAAGATGAGCCGCATGCTCTTTCCCGATCATAAGGTGGTGCTCATGGGAAGCCAACTGGACCGGCTGGACTTCGGCCCGGATCAGGAAAGCATCCTCTGCGGCCTGCCTGCTCTGATCCTGAAATGGGCCTGGCCGGGGCTGCTGGAGAATACCGGCTACAATACCGTGGCAGAGATGGCAGAGAATGAACCGCAGCACAGCAACATCATCAGAGCGCTGAAGATGGCCAAAGAGAAGCTGCCCAGGACCCGCATTGTTCTCCTGGGCCGGGACGGGAGCATACTGGCCGATGTGCCCTAGGATATGAATAAGAGATATGCAGCGTGATATGAATGGCCAGATATGAAGAAACAGGACATAGAATTGCCGATATACCGCAAGATACCGCCTCATTGACTGAATTATATCGTAAAATATCGGAGAAAAAAGATCTGATCTAAGAGGAGGCAGAGGAGGGATGATCATCGTAGGCGTGGGTGCTGGCCCGCATATGCTCACCGAACAGGCTGCAATAGCCGTGGCCCGGGCCAGGCTGATCTATGGATCGGAGAGGGCCATAGATCTGGTAAAAAAGCATATCGTATCGGCATGCACCGTCAGGATAATCGATGACTACAAAAAGCTGCATCATCTTCCCGACGATGCCGTGGTACTGAGCACGGGAGATCCCATGCTCTCCGGCCTGGGATATCTGAAAGGTGAGGTTATCCCCGGCATATCCAGCCTACAGGTAGCCTGCGCCCGGCTCAAGATAAGCGAGCTATTGGTGGTTCCCATCACCGTGCATGGCCGGAAGCTGGATTCTGCTGCCATATCCTTTGAGCTGCAGCGGGGAAAGACCGTCTTTCTGCTCACAGATGAGGAGACTGATCTCAAGTCTCTCTGCAGTTATCTGGAGTCCCATGGGCTGCACCGGAAGATAGCCCTCCTATCGAGCCTCGGCTATGAGCAGGAGAGAATTGAGCTTTCCGATACGCTATCTCCTCCAATACTCTCCGAGCTCTCCTGCCTTTTGATCGGAGACCTCTAAGGATTGCAGACCTTGCAGGGAAGATAGCCCTCTCTCCTGGCATCCTCAACTCCGGAAAAGCTGATCAGGTTCTCCGGCTTGATCTTCTGGGCAAAGCGGCAGTCAGGACGATGATACTTCCTGGAAGATTTGCTGCCCACCAAGCTTTCCTCACGAGAAAATATCCCGTCCTCATCGTCCCTGGTCCTGTATCCCGAAAAGAGAGCTATTGAACTGCTTTCTGAAGAGGGCTTCCCTGGGCTTTCCTTCCCTGCATCATCCACTTTTGCATCATCTCCTCCGCCCGCACCCTCTTGTAAACCCCTCTCGTCTCCTGCAGCCCCCCCTTCCATCTCCTCATCATTCTTATTCTCCTCTCCCTCAATCTCCTCACTCTCAGCCCCAACGCTTTCATCCCTCTCTCTCTCATCCCCTTCTCTCTCATACTCCTCAATCATCCGCCAGAAGGCCGTCTCTTCGGCTTGAGACCATCCCTCTAGCCTGTCTCCGGATCCCTCCAGTCTAACCTTTCTGACCTCCTCAGCTATGATCCCCTGAGGAGCCTCTGCCTTCAGGATGCAATCATACTCCCCAGATTCAAGCCTGCAACTCCTGCAGATCTCAAAGCCATACTCACGGTTGGGTTCAACCTGCATAAGCAGATATTTGGTGCTGAAAATTGGGCTTTCCTCCTTCTGGAGGCTGGCGTTGAGCAGGATATACCCCAAATTGGCCGCCCCGGGCAGGAGAAGATCGCCCTGTAGCCGGAACAGATCGCTGCTCAATTCCACATCATAATCCATCTGCAATCTGTAACCCGGGAGCTGATCATTAGGCTCTGAGGCACGCTCCTGCATGGGACCGGTTGCCTTTTCCAGACAGCCGGACATACACAAAGAGGCGATGAATAGGGCAAATAAGATCTTGAAGATCCTCGATAGGCCGGATTTCTTGATAAGCATAGCACAACCCCATTATTTCCAGTGGAAAACGAAGCTGCTTCAATTGACTGCTATAGAGATCGATATCTGTAGTAGCACCTGAAGACTATTCTGGGAGAGATTTCAGCACTCTGAGCAATGCTTCCAGGCAATCCAATAGCCGCTTTAGCTTATCCAGGTCCTGCTCAGCTCTCAATGAAGCGGTAAGCTCATGCAAGCGGAAAAGGAGAGCAGATCGAAGGTCGTTCTCGACAGAATGAAATTGAACTTCATCCAAGATGGATGGATATCCTTCCCTGGATCGGTCCGATTGACTTCTATCTGCAGATCGATCCGATTGACTTCTATCTGCAGATCGATCCGATTGACTTCTATCTGCAGA
>CALMJN010000326.1 GCA_937864385.1 uncultured Methanosarcinales archaeon
AAATACTGATCCGCCTCCGGCGGGAGCCCAGCAGCGATGAGGACTCCCGCGGGCTCTGCCCCCATGGCAGCAATATCGCTCAGGTTGACTGCTACCGCCATCCAGCCCATCTGCCAGGGATTCATGATCTCCGGAAAGTCGGTCTGGCGGTGCAGCATATCGGTTGTCGCCACCAGGTAGCGCTCTCCTGCCTCGATCAGGGCGCAGTCGTCATTCTCCACCCCACCCAGGATCTCCGATATGCGCCGGATCAGATCCCTCTCTTTTATAGCTCCTCCCGACATAATCGCCGACCTCTGGCCCAGATGAAAGGAAAAGTCTATCCCCTGGCAGGCCAATATAAAACCCTGGCATGCCCGATTACAAAAGACTATCCATCTTTAATTCCTTCCCCGTCCTCGCCGCCCTGCTATTAATGATGCTCATGCTTGCTTTGCCCGGCCTGGCTGAGATCCGGGTCTGCCCGGAGGGCTGCGACTACAGCGATCTGGAGCAGGCCCTGAACGCCTCGGCCCGGGATGAAACCATAACCGTTTGCAGCGGCGTATACAGCCATCCGATGATAGTGGCCGAGAAAGTAAAGCTGCATGGCCTGGACACCGGCCAGGGAAAGCCCGCCCTCATCCCCCAGGAGGGGCGGGCAGTACTGGCCGCGTCCGGGGCGACTTTGAGCGGCTTCAGGTTCCCAAAAGCAGAGGCCTCTGGCAATAAGCCAGCTCAGAATTGCACATTGGAGGTGATACTGCCGGCCAGCATCTTCTTCAATGAGTTTTGGGGAAAGGGCAGCGTCTGTCCGGAGGATGCTGCATCCTGGAACTCGAGCCAGAAGATCAACTACCAGTTCGGCAGCCGAGTTCTCAGAGGCTATCTGGGCAATTACTGGGCCGATTACATCGGATCGGATGAGGATGGAGACGGAATTGGAGACCAGCCCGTATTCCTCAACGAAAAAAATATAGACTATCATCCCCTGATGTATCCTGTGGACAATTATAGGATACCTGAGGAGAAGGAGACTGAGACGGAGCTCATAAAGGCAAGGGTGGGTGAGCCCTTTACCTTAGCCCTTCCCTCCAATCCCACCACCGGATATACCTGGACCATGGATTATGATAATGTCCTGCTCAGGGCGGAGGACGCAGAGTTCCAGCCGTCCGCCTCAAATTCCATTCGCTTGGGGGCGGGAGGCACTTTTGTATTCGCATTCACTCCCCTCCTCAAGGGCAAGACCACCATTCGCTTCGTCTACAAGCGCCCCTGGGAGAACATCGTGGCCGACACCAGAGCATTTCATGTGGAGATAACCGCCTGAGACTGAACGGGAATGAGAATATGCCCGGAGGAGATAGGAGGGCTTATGCCAAGCTATCTTGCTGGCATATAAAATAAATGGAAGAATTGAGGGAATGGGAGGATCATGGCTGAGATTGGAAGGCTGAGGAAGAACGAGACCACCGAGATCGTGGTGCAGAAGACGGAGTATCGGGGAGCGGTGGGAATAGACCTCAGGGAGTATGTGACCAGCGAGAGGTATACCGGCTGGTCCAAGAATGGGATTAGAATACCTGTAGAGCAGTGGCCGGACTTTAAATCCATCCTGGACGGTGTGGATCTGGAGGAGTAAGAAAAGAGTGCAGGTGGATCGGACCGGCCAGCTTCCCAGCAGGTTTGAGCCTTTGCCGCAGGATGATAGAGCCGGGTTTGAAGAAGAGTACAGACAATGGATCAGGCTCATGTCCCTCGATGCCGCCTGTCGGCTGTCCTCCCTTCCTGACTCTGAGCAGAAGAGGCTGCTGGCCTCTTATCAGGAGATGAAGGGTCCGAAACATGTATTTCGCGAGGCTCCTTCCTGGGAGCGGATAGCAGGCCTGGCTGGCGAGAGAATCAACTCCTTTATCGTTGTGGAGACAGAGGCGGTAACCTTCTTTCCCTCCGCTGCATTCGCTTTCCATGGAGCGCTGGACTATGCTGTGGCCATGAACCGCCGCCTCTTCTGCAGGGATAAATGGTATCCCATAATCTCCTTGAACTCCCAATACATCCGTCGCAGCAGCGATCGCATCCTGGCCTTTGCCCTGGAGCATGAGCTGGAGATGAGCCGCATCTATCAGGAGATGGTCTCTCCTGAAAAGATCATCACCCCCGATCAGAAGAGGGATATAATGCTCTCCGCTCAAAAGACCACAGAGAAGAAGCTGACCATAACCCCGGAGGAGCTGAGGGAGGATGACCGGCTGATGCAAGAGCTTGCGCTCTCTTCTCCCCTTCTGCCCAAGCCCTATGCGGAGATGGCTCTGCTCTGCTATCTGGAGGAGAATCTGCCCCGGCTGGAGGGCTATGGCATAGCAAGCTCCAGCGACGAGGAGGAGGCCTTCGGGAGGGAGCTGGCAGCAGAGTTCTCTGGCTGGAAGGACTTTACCATACAGACCTACGATCTATTTCTGCGGGAGATGGCGGCAAATATAAGGGACGCCAACCGGGGATACGCCTGAATCCGGGCCGGGGGACAGGAAGTATTTAATAGTGATCGCCATCTATTCCCGTTCATTACAATCCTTAAGGAGATTTTAATTTGGCAAAATCCGATATCAAACCCGAATCTGGCTCAGATTCCAGTGCCGGGGCAAAAGAGGCTGCCGCCCCCAAGCCGGAGGTAAACATCGGCATGGTGGGCCATGTCGATCACGGCAAGACCACTCTGGTCAAGGCCCTCTCCGGCATCTGGACCGATCAGCATAGCGAGGAGGTCAAGAGAGGAATCTCCATCCGCCTGGGGTATGCAGACGCCACCTTCCGCAAGTGTCCCAGCTGCCCGGAGCCGGACGCCTATACCGTAGAGGAGAAATGCCCCCACTGCGGTATGCAGACGCAGTTTTTGCGCACGGTCTCTTTTGTGGACTCCCCAGGACATGAGACGCTCATGGCCACCATGCTCTGCGGTGCAGCGATCATGGACGGGGCGGTCCTGGTCATATCCGCCAATGAGCCCTGCCCCCAGCCCCAGTCCAAAGAGCATCTCATGGCTCTCAATATATCCGGCATAGACAAAATTGTGATAGTGCAGAACAAGATAGACCTCATGACCAGAGAGCAGGTGATGGAGCATTACCAGCAGATCAAGGATTTTGTGAAGGGGACAGTAGCGGAGAATGCGCCCATCATTCCCATATCCGCTCAGCAGAACCTCAATGTGGACCTGGTGATCCAGGCCATAGAAGAGACCATACCTACCCCTCCCCGCGACACCGAAAAACCGCCGCTCTTAAAGATTGCCCGCTCTTTTGATATAAACCGGCCAGGTGCCTCTCCCGATTCCCTTAAAGGGGGGGTAATCGGCGGCTCACTGAGCCAGGGTCTGCTCCATGTAGGGGACAAGATTGAGATCTGTCCCGGCAGGCTTGTGGATTATGAGGGAAGGAAACAGTGGATCCCCATTCAGACCAAGGTAATGACGCTACTGGCCGGAAAGCAGGTTTTGGAGGAGATAGGACCGGGCGGCCTGATGGGCCTGGGAACCCAGCTTGATCCCATCATGACCAAGAGCGATGCCCTGGTGGGCCAGGTGGCTGGAGAGCCGGGCAAGCTGCCACCGGCCAGAAATTCCTTTACCATGAATATGCAGCTTCTGGAGCGGGTGGTGGGAGTCACAGACGAGTCCAGTGTGGAGCCCATTCACTCCAGCGAGCCGCTTATGCTCAATGTGGGAACAGCCACAACAGTGGGAGTGGTATCCAGCGCCAGGGAAGGCGGCGTAGTCCAGGTTCAACTGAAAAGGCCGGTCTGTGCCGAGAAAGGAGATCGGGTAGCAGTCAGCAGGCGCATAGGAGCCAGATGGCGTCTTATCGGTGTCGGAACCATAACCGAGTAGCATGAAGTCCAGCCCCGATGAAAGCTGTAAGGTCATCCTGGATACCAATGCCCTGATGGTGCCTGAGCAGTTGGGAGTGGATATCTTCGATGAGCTGCTACGCCTGGGATATTCCAGCTGGCTGGTCCCGGCGGAAGTGCTGGGAGAGCTGCGGTCCCTCTCCCGCAAGGCAGACAAAGGCAGAGATAAGACCGCGGCCAGGGTAGCGCTTGGCCTGGCCGAGGGCTGCACTGTAATTGGAAAGGACGATTCAGATGCCGACTCGGCCATAGAAGAGCTGGCACTGGAGACCGGGGCGGCTGTATTCACAAATGATAAAGCTTTAAAGAAAAGATTATTTAGTAAAGGCATCACCGTAATATACCTGCGCCAGGGGCAGTATCTGGAGACGACGCAAAAGGAGTATTGATGTATAAAAAGATGAAGCTGAAGGGTGTGGCCAGGATAGAGCCGGATCATCTGGGCGACCCCCTGGAAGCGGCAGTGGAGAGATCGCTGCGGGACAAATACGAGGCAGTAGTGGACAAATCCCTGGGCACCATTGTGGCTGTGCTGGGATCGGACAACATCGGCGAGGGCCGCATCCTGGCGGGAGACGGGTCCATATACTACCAGGTTGATTTCGAGGCCCTGGTATTCAAGCCGGAGATGCAGGAGATCGTGGAAGGAGAGGTGGTGGAGATAGTCAAGTTCGGGGCTTTCCTCTCCATAGGGCCGTTCGACGGCCTTCTCCATGTCAGCCAGATCACCAATGAGTATATATCGTATGATGAAAAGAACGCGCGGCTGGTCAGCAAGGAGTCGAACAAATCCCTGGGCGAGGGAGATCGGGTCCGGGCCAGGATCATTGCCGTGAGCCTGAATGAGAAGGAGCCCCGGGAGAGCAAGATAGGGCTTACCATGAGGCAGACGGGCCTGGGAAGGCTGGAGTGGCTGGAGGCCGATACTGAGGCCGATACAGCCGAAAAGGAAGATCTAAAGGCAGAGGCGAAATGACAGAGCAGGCATGTCGAGAGTGTCGCAGGATAGTTGAAGGCCAGGTCTGTCCCATCTGCAACTCAGCCTCTCTGAGCCGAGACTGGAGCGGCTATGTGGTAATAATCGATCCCAAGGAATCGATTATCGCGAGAAGGCTTGAGATAAATCTGCCCGGCAGATATGCATTGAAGGTGCGTTAGAATTGGGCCTGCTTCTGCTGCCGGATGATCTGCGATCCCTTTTAAAGGAGCCGCTGGGAAAGCTGTGCCGGGGAGACGGCCTTGACTGCGTAAGGGCCATGGAAGAAGATCTAGAGAGAGCCAAGAAGCTGGTGGCGGTGGGAGATATGACCGCCTTTTATCTCCTCAAAGCCGGGGTAGTCCCCGACCTGTTGATCGTGGACGGCGGCCAGGGCGTGGTCATCGTTGTATATCCTGAAGGTATCTATTACGCAAACGTTACTCCTCAGGATGTACCTCAACTGGTCGAGGAGCACCTTCTGAAAGGAAGGCCATTAAAAAGACTCATGCTTACCGAAGCACCAAAGCAGACTGTTTTTAAAAAAGAGAAGGCAGGCCTGCTCAAAGAGCAGCCACGGATCGTCTTACGAAATTGCGGCGTTATCGATCCGGAGAAAATTGACGAATATATCGCTGAAGGCGGCTATATGGCCATCGGAAATGCCCTGACGTCAATGCAACCTGAAGATGTTATTGAAGAAATAAAGAAGGCTGGTCTGGTCGGCAGGGGTGGTGCATCCTTTTCAACTGGTATGAAATGGGACTTTGCCAGGCGAGCATCAGGAGATATAAAGTATATCATTTGTAATGCTGACGAAGGTGAACCAGGTACATTTAAGGACAGACTCATACTGGAAGGCGATCCTCATAAGCTTATAGAAGCAATGCTTCTTGCCGGCTATGCAGTCGGGGCCAGCAAAGGGTTTGTTTATATCAGGGGAGAGTATGCAC
>CALMJN010000327.1 GCA_937864385.1 uncultured Methanosarcinales archaeon
CTAAACTATTCCGTCATCCATTTAAACGAGGGCCATCCCGCTTTCGCCATTCTGGAGAGAATCAGACAGAAGGTGGAAGAGGGCATGAGCTACCTGGAGGCATTCGAGCAGGTCCGTAAAACCACAGTCTTCACCACCCACACCCCGGTACCGGCGGGGCACGATGTATTCTCATATCAGCTCATGGACAAGTACTTTGGATCTTATCTTCCATCTCTGGATCTGTCCAGGGACGAGTTCTTCCGCCTGGGCATGAGCCCTGCCAGGCCGGAGGGCTTCAATATGACTGCATTTGCCTTGCGGGGCAGCGGCTATCGCAATGCTGTAAGCGCCAAGCACGGCTGGGTCAGCCGGGAGATGTGGAAGCAGATATGGCCTGACATCGCCCTGGATCAGATTCCCATTGAGCATATCACTAACGGGGTACATGTTCCCACCTGGATCGACAGGCGTCTTGGTGATGAGATATTCAATCGCTATCTGGGACGGACGTGGCTCGAGGAGCATGACCATCCTGCCATCTGGGAGCTGGTGGACGAGATCCCGGACCGGATTATATGGGAGCATCACCGCTTCATGAAGGAGATGCTTATAGCCAAGATAAGGGAGAGAGCCAGATTGAAGTGGCAGCGGGAGGGCTCCGATCCCAACAACATCATGGCCTCCGGGGTGCTGCTGGACCCGGCAGTCCTCACCCTGGGCTTTGCCAGGCGTTTTGCCTCTTATAAGCGGCCCACATTGCTTTTGAAGGATATGGCCCGCCTGGCCGGGATCGTCAGCGACCGCTGGAGGCCGGTGCAGATCGTATTCGCCGGCAAGGCCCATCAGGACGACCAGCAGTCCAAGCAGCTTCTTCAGCAGGTCTTCAATGCGGCCAAGGATCAGTCCTTTGAGGGGCGGATCGCCTTTGTAGAGGATTATGATGAGCTTTTAGCCCAGTACATGGTGCACGGTGTGGACGTCTGGGTCAACAATCCGCTACCACCTATGGAGGCAAGCGGGACCAGCGGCATGAAAGCCACATTGAATGGAGTGCCTCAGCTTTCCATCATGGACGGATGGTGGATTGAGGGCTACAACGGCAAGAACGGCTGGGCGGTGCAGGGGGCAGAAGGCCCGGACAGAGACGCAAAGGATGCGGCAGCGATTTACGAGCTCTTGGAGAAGGATATTGTACCGCTTTACTACGACCGGGATGAGGATGGCATATCCCATGGATGGATTGAGGTAATGAAGGAGTGCATCAAGACAACCGGCCCCAATTTCTCAGCTCGCAGGATGGCCAAGGAGTATGCCCAGAGGTTCTATCTCCCGGCTCAGGAAGCAGCATTGAAGAATGAGTTCAGAAGAGAGGGAGAGGATCATAAGGTCGATCTCTTCGGGAGAATTTGATTGCGATGCTTTTCCCGGCATGCAATCGACCTGTTATCCTCATTTATTAAATTTTATTTTATCTGGAGGCAGGGAATATAGAATAGCATCTGCATTTTCGATAACTAGAAATATCCTAGATGCTACTATGGATTAGGAGGAGAAGATGTTCGAAAAGATTTTGGTCCCAACGGATTTTTCCAGCCATGCAAAGAAAGTTGTAGAATGCATCGGCCAGATACCGGGCATAAAGCAGGTAGTCCTGATGAGTGTGATATCCAGAAGTGTCATCACCAGGGTCTGGGATCCTGTGGCTGAGCTGAAAGAGGTAGAGGCTCGGCTGATGGAAGAGAAGAAGTTGATTGATGCTCCGGGAGTGGAGGTAAAGGTAAGGGCGGTCTCGGTACTGGAAGGAGAGATAGCCAATGCCGTGCAGAGGGTGGCCGAGGAGGAGAATGTATCATTGGTGGCCATGGGCGCGCGAGGAAAAAGCAGAATTCAGAGCGTCCTCCTGGGAAGCGTCTCTCGCAATGCCCTGCGGTTCGGGGATACTCATCTGCTGATCATGCGCTACAAGGTGCTGGATAGTGGCGAGATGGAGATGTACTGCGATAGGATATTCTCCAAAGTGCTTTTCCCCACAGACTTCTCTCAGCCGGCAGAGGTGGCGCTATCATTCTTGAAGAGCGTCCAAGGGATCGGCGAGCTGGTATTGCTCAATGTCGTCTCCACCGGCGAGACCGATGAAGAGATCGAGGAGAATCAGGCTGCGGCTAATAAAAAGATTGAAGAGATCACCAGGGATCTGGAGAAGAGCGGCATGAAGGTTACCCCCAAGGTCCTGGTCGGCCATCCGGTAGAGACCATCCGAACCGTGGCTGAGGAAGAGAATGTATCCCTTATCGCCATGAGCTCCCAGGGTGCCATAGCCATAAAGAAGGGCAGGATCGGAAGCACTGCTTACGATGTGGCCAACTCCGTGGACAAGCCGGTCCTCATTCTGAGGAGATCCAAGATCGCAATGTATTGAGAGAGCGCAGATATTTTCATCTTTTTCCCGGCGGAGACGGCCAGATCACAGGTTGCAGCCAGGAAAAAGATGGCAATGCTGCCAGGGAAAATATCTTTGGCTGCATCGCTTTTAGAAGTTTGGTCATCACCAGTTCAGCTTCATTTCTGGGAGAGCATCCCATCCATTAAGTATGCTTTATGGCAGTCTACATCCAGACCAGCCTGAATGCGATGCATGGGGGAGTTTAATCTTAAAATCGGCAACTTCAGACCTTCAGATCAGCTAGCTGAATGGGTTAAAAGGTCTTTTCCGACGGGCCGATGATAAGCTTTTTATTTTTTAAACCATAACCGGAAGAGGAAATGATGTTAGAAAGGGAGATCTACTGGCGCATCAGGGGTGGATTGAAGCAGAGCAGCCCGGCCTCGTTAGGGAGCTGGAAAATAAGATGATTCTGGAGATGATCTTTGCCGTTATCCCGGCAGTCATTTTATTCCTTTACGGCATAGATAATTTCTCAGAAGAGGTGCGGCATTTAGCAGGTGAGCACTTTAGAACAGTGCTTCAAAAGGCAACAAAGACCTCTCTACGAGGCGCTCTGGCCGGAGCCGCGGTTACTGCCATCGTCCAGTCCAGTACCGCCACCACCATAATTGTGGTGGGATTGGTAAATGCAGGTGCCATATCCTTCCTGGGCTCATTGGGTCTGATCATAGGCTCGAATGTGGGCACAACCCTTACTGCCCAGCTTGTCGCTTTCAAGCTGACTGCCTTTGCCCCGGCATTTCTTATCCTGGGATTTGTCTTGAGTCTAATTCGCAGCCCTTATAGATCCCTAGGAAAGCCCATCTTCTATTTTGGCCTGGTCTTTTACAGCCTCAATTTAATCTCATCCATAGTTGCCCCCCTGCAGGGAGATCCGAGCTTGCTCTCGCTTTTCTCCATGACCAGCAATGTCTTTACAGCAATAATTATAGGATTTATTATAACCAACATATTCCAGTCCAGCTCGGTTACAGCGGGACTGGTAGTGGTCATGGCCCAGAGCAATCTCATCACCGCAACTCAGGCCATACCGATGATACTGGGAGCCAATATAGGCACTACCCTAACCGGCCTGGTGGTATCTCTGCGCATGAACGCTGCGGCAAAACGAACTGCCGTGGCCCAGTTCTTCTTCAATCTCCTGGGGGTGCTGATATTTTTGCCCTTCCTGGATTCCTTTTCCGGGCTCATCGACAGCCTGGGAGGGACGGAGGCCCAGCAGGTGGCCAATGCTCATTTGATATTCAATGTCAGCTGCGCCGCCATCTTTTTGCTGCTGATAAAGCCCTTTTCCCGGTTCATCCAGAATATCCTGCCCCAAAAAGATGGGGAGATCGTCTTCATAACCCGTCATATCTCCAAAAAGATGCCGGATAATATCTCTGAAGCGGCTGAGCTGGTGGAAAAAGAGATCGTGCATATGCTCTATACCGCCAAAGATATCTTTTTGAGCACACTTCAGGTTGCGGGCGGCAATAGAGATCAGTGCTCCCGAATTGTGCAATCAAGGGATTATGTGGATTATCTGCACTCTCAGATCATATCCGCCATAGTCTCACTCTCCGATCGGGAGATATCGGTGGAGTATGCCGGCCGTCTGGCCATACTGGCCAGGGTTGCCGATCTGGTGAGCTTGATGGCCAAGCAGATGGTATCTATGGCCAAAAAATTCGAGACCATGAAGGAGAAGAGGATCGAGATCTCGCCGGAGTCCCTAGCCGGGATCCAGGAGATGGCCATGCCCTGTACCGAGAACCTGGTTCATCTTCTGACCACATTTCCGGAGATGCCGGAGGAGATCGATAAAAAGATGCGATCCAATGACGAGCAACTGAGGCTGATTTTAAACTGGAATTACAAGCTGTATCTGATCAGGCTGGCTGCAAAAAGCAGCTACAGCGCGATGTTTTCGGAGATCATCTTCTCCTTTGAGAGGATAGGCTCCATGATCCGGGAGCTGCGAAAGACCTGCATATCCATGGCCCAGCCCGCCTCTGCCCTGAATGTGCCCGATCTGATCAAGCCGCCTCACCTGGATGAGGGAACGGGGGAGGAAGTGGAGGCTGCCTCCGTTTAGATCCCTGCTGATGAGGTTATGGCCTGCCATAAGATGGCATCTTGCTTTAGATATAGGATCAGATGGTCATGCATATAGATGGGGATTGGCTTAGGGTGGAGATCGGCTTAAAAAA
>CALMJN010000328.1 GCA_937864385.1 uncultured Methanosarcinales archaeon
TCCTCCGGGAGCGTGACGAGCTTTATCAGGAGCTGTCAAAGCTAAGACAAGCGGATGGAGGGACACTGGAACGCTATGATGCATTAATCAGGGAAAAGGATCGCCAGATCAGCCAATTAGATGACAAGGTCAGGCGTTCTGATGAGAAGATACAGAAGTTCGAAGAGAAGATACAGAGGTTCGAGGAGAAGATCAAGCAATTAACCGATCAGCTTGCCTGGCTAAGGCGTAAGTTCTGGAAGCCATCGAGTGAGAAGTACATCCCATCTGATCCTGCTCAGCGTAAGCTTGACTTTGACGGCATTGACATACTGCCTGAAGAAGAGACTGTCATCAAAGCTTCAGCCACTGAAATCATCACCTATAAGCGCACCAGGGCAGAAAGTGAGAAGAAGCAGCCTGTCCGCATGCCTCTGCCGGAGCATCTCCGCCGCGAGGAAGAGATCATCGAGCCGGAGGGCATTGATGAGAACTGGGTGCGTATAGGAGAGGAGGTTACCGAACAGCTGGAGCATAAACCCGGGGAGCTTTATGTCCGAAGGATCATCCGTCCGAAATATGCTCTAAAGAAGGATCTGCAGTTGGCCCGGGAAGCCAGTGGTGATGAGAGGGAAGATAAATCCGTTAAGATTGCTCCTCTTCCGCTGTTGCCCCTTCCCCGAAGCAATGCCGGGGCCAGTCTGCTTGCCGAGCTTATCATGGGCAAGTACATGTACCATCTTCCATTCCACCGGCAACTGTCACTTTTTAAGCTTGAAGGCATTAGAATACCTGCATCAACTGTCAATGACTGGTTCGTCGGTTGCGGGGATCTTCTCAGGGCGCTGTATTACAGGTTAAGAGAGATAGTACTTGAGAGTGACTATATACAGGTCGATGAAAGCACGGTGCCGGTTATCAACAATGAAAAGCACCGGGCTGTTAAAGCCTACCTGTGGGTGGTGAGATCGGTGATGAAGAACCTGGTATTCTTTCATTATGACAAGGGCTCACGAGCACAAAGGGTTGTCATAGAACTCCTACGCGATTACAAGGGTGCAGTACAGACAGACGGTTACGAAGCTTATTCTATCTACGAGAATAAGAAAGGGGTTTTGTTACTGAACTGCTGGGCACATGCAAGAAGAAAATATAACGACGCTTTGAAAGAAGACCAGGCGGGAGCTACTTATGCACTAGAACAGATCATCCTGATCTACGGTGTGGAGTCCATGGCATATGACCAAGGGCTGGATTACCAGCAGAGGGCAGAGCTTCGCTCGAGACTTGCATATCCTATCCTCCTTGGTTTTGAGAAATGGATCCTCAGTTACATGCCCAAGGCATTACCCAAGGGCCGGATGAGTCAGGCATTAACTTATACATACTCATTGTTCCACAGGTTATCCAGGTATCACCTTGACGGCCGTTACCAGATCGATAATAATCTTGTTGAGAATACCATCAGGCCCCTGGCACTGGGACGTAAGAACTACATGTTCTGTGGCAATCATGATGCAGCGGAGAATGCTGCAATAATGTACTCACTGCTTGGTTGCTGTGCTGCACAGGATGTAAATCCACGGGAGTGGCTGACAGATGTGCTGACCCGGATCCCATACTACAACAACAATTACAGTCTTGACCTGGCAGATCTGCTGCCCCATAACTGGAAAGCCGGCCAGGTGCTCCAAAATGCTCCATTAGAAATCCAATAATTATTGGAGATTGTTGGAAAAAGTTGAACACTCCATCTACTTTTTACAGAATATCAAAGAACTCTAAGAAAGTTGTATTGAATCCTAACCGTGGCAAGATAGTCTATGGTCAGGCCTCTGTCAACATGTAGCAGGCCGAATGCTTACGATTTAAGTCTGCCCGGATTTGATCATTCATACTTTAAAGAATCCGAAATAGTCCTTAAAAAAACATTCCTGCAACACTTGCCCAAAGGATTTCGTTCTTCGCACATTCCAGTTATGTTCTTTTGGGTAT
>CALMJN010000329.1 GCA_937864385.1 uncultured Methanosarcinales archaeon
AGGAGTACCGCGCGGCCCTCGCGGCCGACCCGACCTTCCGCGTTGCGGCGACCAGCCTGGCGGTTGTCGATGCCCTCGCCGGACGCCTCGACGAGGCCGAACGGCGCCTGCGGCTGCAGGTCGGCGAGGCGGGGAGCCCGCCGCGGGACCGCATCGATGCCGCCTTCGAGCTGGCGTCGCTGCTGGAGTTTAGCCGTACTGTGGTATTATTTCCATGAGATATGGTCACAACGCCGCCTCTGGCGCTTATGGCCTGGTCTATATCCGGTGGGAGGGAGATCTCGATATCATTGGCCATGGCCTCGGGATTGGCTATGTCCAGTCCCATATAGCTCTCATTGCTGGCATTGGACAGATAGGCGGAGTATGCCACCAGTGTCGTCTCCACTGGCGGTGTTGTGGGAGGCGAGTACAGGAAAAAGGCAGCTAAGGCCAGGAGTATGGCCGCCCCCAGAACAGCGATGGCTTTCATAGGCAAGCCGCTCTTCTTTTCCTCCCCGGCTGGCCGGTTCGGCTCGCGGTTCGGCTCTTTGGATGGATATAGGGCTGCTCTCTCCTCTCTTGCCGCCGGCGTCTGGGTCGGGACGGGGGAGGGAGCCGATTCTGCCGCTTCTGGGGCCGGGCCCATCTCCTCATATGTCTCCGGTAAATGCTGGGGATATGAGGGCACTTCTGCTTCTTCCTCCTCTTCCCAGGACTCTTCCGGGGCAGCGGGTGGGGTCATCTCTTCAGACTGAGCGGCCTGGGCCCCGCCTGTCTCTTCCTCCCCGCCGGGAATCTGGCTATCCGGGGGAAGAGGAATCTTCCTTCGGGTGGGAAGCACCACCGTCCCTTCCTCGAAATTCAATATCAAATCGGTATATATGCCGGCAACATCCACGAACTTCAGCGCCCGAGGAACCAGATAGGAGACGCCGGAGATCTTGACCTCCTCGAAGAACTCGGTGTTTTTCATCAGGCGGTCTTTAAAGGCATAAACAGCTCCGCTTTCCATCTTGGCATCGATCTCGGAGAGGCTCGGAAACCGGTCTTCCTGCGCAGCTAGCTCTTTGGTGGCCGCAACATAGGCCTCAAAGAACACCCGGCTCATCCTGTTGAGCCTATTGGTGTAGCGCCTATCGAAGAGAAAGGAGAAGCTATCTCCCTTGAGCTGTAAGCTCTCTTCTCGCGAATGCCGCCAGGCTGAGAAAGAGACGTCCATCAGAGACTCATATCTCCGAGCTGAATAAGTATTTTATGTATGGTCGGCCAGAGAGGGCAGGGATTGTCCGATCAAAGGACAGGGCACCAAATCCGGAAAATGAGCCCATTGGAATCGAATAGACCTCATATCAATCTCGTATGACAGGTACCTTTAAATCTCCCTGAAAGACCAATAGGGATGCGATGAAGCATTTGGGATTGGTGCACATTACTCTTATCCTGGTGGCGGCGGCTCTTTTAATCGGTGCCGCTGCAGGAGGCAACGGGCTTACCGCCTACCAGAGTCTCATGCCATCCTCGGCAGAAGTGGGCCAGATGGCAAATGTAATCGTATCTTTAACCAACAATGGCCAGAACCCCATCCCGGCGACAGTCACGCCCAGGCTTCCCCCGGGAGTGGTCGCGAATATGGGCGGGCAGAGCCTGGAACTTTATCCGGGGCAGACCCAACAGGTGAGCTATCCCATTACCGCCCAGCAAAGTGGAAGTTATTGGATAACCTCAGTGATATCGTATTCGGAAGACGGATACCCGTATAACCTGATGTACGATTCTCCATTCACGGCCACAGAACCGGTACCCGTCTCCCCGCCGGACCAGATTCATCCCGCGGCTGAGAATCCCGGTTCATTTCCGGGTCCCGGCGGCGAGCCCATTCCACCTTATCCCGGTCCTGTAGATCCTTATGGCAGCGAGCCGCCCGGAACAGCGCCGGAAGATGAACTGCCTCCTGGAATCAGCGGAGTCAATCATACTGGCGAGCCTCCCGCTGGGCAGCAGCCGGGTGGATTTGATGGCCCGGCTGGCCCAATCGACTGAGAGGCCAAAAGGATGCCAATAAACAATTTTTAAATTCTTTAAAAATTTTAAAAAAGTTTTTATTTTTATTTTCGGTCCAACCCCAGTTCCCGCCGGGCGAAGAGGGCCTGAAGATCGAATCCTCTCTCCTTGATCGCCTCCCTTCCGCCCTCTTGCCTGTCCAATATGGCCAGGGCCTGAACCGGACGGTAGCCCGCTGCCTCAATGCGCTCCATAGCCCGCAGAAGCGATGCCCCTGAGGTTACCACATCCTCCACCACCGCCACCGCGCTCCCCTGGGGCAAGGCCGGCCCCTCTACATAGCTCATGGTGCCGTGCTTCTTGGGCTCCTTGCGCACGATAATCGGTTTCAGTTCCACGCCCTGGCGGTAGGCCTTGCCGCTCCATGCCGGCGGCTTGCCCTGCGCCTGCGCGGGCAGGCTGACGCCGGTCGTGACGGCCAGGCCGGTGTCGCTTTCGGCGTGCACCAGACCGGGCGCACCGCAGGCCAGCAGTACCGCCAGCCCGATGGCGCTGCCGCGGCGTGCGGCAATGGGAATTCCTGACATCGATGTCTCTCCTGGTTGTGGGGTCTTTGACGTCGTGCACGCCCGTGCCGCAGGCCCATGGGCCGTAGGGCAGCATGGTCGGCGACGCGCCGCGAAGGGCACGGCGCGCAGCGGACTATGCTCGATCAGCGACTCGTGTCAAGGTCAAGTCATTGCTG
>CALMJN010000330.1 GCA_937864385.1 uncultured Methanosarcinales archaeon
AGGAGCGAAAGCGGCCCGGGCCGGACAGGAGATCCTATGAGCTGTCCAAGGTGAGCCGGGAGGCTTTAGAGCCTGTTATTCTCACCAGCTTCTTCCCGCGCTCAGTTATTGATGTATTTGTGGAGGTGCTCCAGGCGGATGCTGGGACCAGGACTGCCGGGATCAATGCGGCTGCTGTAGCTTTAGCCGATGCCGGAATTCCCATGAAGAGCATGATCTCCTCCTGTGCGGCGGGAAAGGTGGCTGACACCATCGTCCTCGATCCCATGAAGGAGGAGGACAACTTCGGCCAGGCGGATCTGCCCATTGCCATGACCCCCAGCGGGGAGATTACCCTCGTGCAGATGGACGGCGGGCTCACACCTGAAGAGTTTCACCAGGCGGTACAGCTGGCCATGAAGGGAGCCCGGGACATATACGAGCTGCAGAGGGCGGCGTTGGTCAAGAAGTACAATCAAATGACTGAGCCGGGACAGGTGGAGGTGCATGCCTGTGACTAGTGTCATCTCCGAGATCAAGAAGGACTTCATCTACAATCTGCTGCTCAAGGGAGAGAGGATAGACGGACGATCCTTCAACCAGTACCGGGAGATATCCATAGAGAGGGATGTGATCCGGAAGGCGGAGGGCAGCGCTTTGGTCAAGCTCGGCTCCAGCCAGGTTCTGGTGGGAGTTAAGATGCAGCCGGGGGAGCCCTTCCAGGATACTCCCAATCGGGGCGTGATCATCACCAATGCCGAACTGGTGCCCCTGGCCTCTCCCTCATTCGAGCCCGGCCCGCCCAGCGAGGTGGGCATAGAGCTGGCCCGTTTGGTGGATCGCGGCGTGCGCGAGTCCAAGGCCATTGACCTGGAGGCCCTGTGCATTGAGCCGGGAAAGAAGGTATGGATAGTATTCATAGATGTCCATATACTGGATGACTGCGGAAACATACTGGATGCCGCATCTCTGGGGGCCATTGCCGCTCTCCTCTCGACCAAGGTGCCCGCCAGCCGCTTCGGCCTGGGGGAGGACTACATCCTTCCTGTGAGGGATATTCCCATAGCCACCACTGCCATAGAGTTCAATGATGTTTTGATGTTCGATCCGGGAGTGGATGAGGAGGCCATAGCCAACAGCAGGCTAACCATCATCACCACGGCGGAGGGCAACATCTGCGGCACCCAGAAGAGCGGCAAGGGAATGCTCCAGCCGGAGCAGATCTACCGCATCATTGATATAGCATGTGAGAACGCGAGAGAGATTCGGGAAAAGTTTCTGGAAGCATAAACGGAAGTTATAGAAATGGCTAAGCATACTAGCAAAGGAAGGAAGAGCAGATCAGCAGCCAGGTTCGGCCCCAGGTACGGCCGCAAATCGAGGAAGCTCGTAGCTGATCTGGAAGAGAAGAGCCGGGCATCTTATGATTGCCCTCAGTGTGGAAGGAACAGGGTCACCAGAACCAGCACAGCTATATGGAGCTGCAGCAAATGCGGCTATACATTTGCCGGCGGCTCGTTCACGCCCGAGACCTCCTTGGGCCGCTCAGTGCTGCGGTCTTTAAGGAAGACTCTTGAGGCGGCCTAAGAGATGGCTTATAAGTGCACCAGATGCAAGAAGACTGTGGAGATTGATTACGAGTACAGCGGCATACGCTGTCCTTATTGCGGGCACCGCATCTTGATGAAGGAGCGGCCCACCACGGTCAAGAAGATGAAAGCCATCTGATGTTCATAACCACATCGAGAGACCCATCAGCCAAGGCCAGGCGCTTTGCCCGGGCTCTGGCCTACTTTCTCTCTATCGATTATATCAATAGAGGAAAGCAGAGGCCGGATCGGGAGGATGCCATGCTGGTGGTGACCGAGGATCACGGCAATCCCGCCGGGCTGGACAAGCGCAGCTTTAAGGGCGAGGAGAAGCTCGGCTTTCGGCTCTCTGGCGAGATCCAGGCGCGTCGGCTTCAGCCCTCGGCAGCAGAAGTGGCGGTTGTGGGCGAGAAGGAGATCGCCTTTCCCATTGCCTGCTTCCTGGAGAAAGAATGGATGGCACAGGCAGGCAGGGCCCAGGGGCGCCGGATCCTGGTGGAGCCGGGGATGATCGAGTTCCTGGACGGGGATTTAGCCTGTATCAGGCTGAAGACATGAAGTGCTGTGCAGAGCTGGAATTTGAGAGCAGCCGGGCGGCGGAGATCTATGAATCTCTCAGACCCGAGCTGGATGACGAGCTGCACCGCTCCAGTGTGACCCTGCAGAAAAGGGAGGGCTACCTTCAACTAGAGATCAGGGGGGATGACACAGTCTCCCTCCGGGCAGCCTTAAATACCTGGATAAGGTTGGTTAAGATTGCATTTGAGATGGTGAGTTTATGAGTGGCGAATTGCCTCCGCAGATACAGAATCAATTGGCTCAGCTGCAGCAGCTTCAGCAGCAGGCCCAGGCGGTTATGACCCAGAAGGGCCAGATAGAGGGCCTCATCCGGGAGACCGAGGCGGCGCTGAAGGAGCTGGAGAAGAGCCCTGACGACGCGATTGTTTATAAGAGCGTGGGGGAGCTTCTCTTCAAGTCGGAGAAGCCCAAGCTGTTAGAGGAGCTGAAGGAGAGAAAGGATATGATGGATATCCGTCTCAAGACCATGGCCAAGCAGGAAGAGAGAATCCAGGGCCGGTTCAATCAGCTTCAAGAGCAGCTTAAGATGTCATTAGGCCAGATGCCGCCCAAGGGCGGCTAAATTATTTGCGGGCCCGTGGCTTAGCCAGGATATAGCACCGGGCTTCTAACCCGGGGGTCGCGGGTTCGAATCCCGCCGGGCCCGCCTTATAGTTTTTCATTTTGAGGAGGTTTTATGTGCGAGCTTAATGTCTTTCTCTTGAAAGGGGAAGAGAGGGAGAAGGTCATGGAGGGCGTGGTGA
>CALMJN010000331.1 GCA_937864385.1 uncultured Methanosarcinales archaeon
CCTGTCGATCTGCCTGTCCGTGGCCTCGATGCGCGGGATATCAGCGTCCTCTCGTAATCCGGGCTGGTAGATGAGATCTGCCGGTGCAGGTCTAGCAGGATCTGCACCAGTTCCACCATGCGATCATGACAATAGGCATGTTGTCGGTTACAGAATCAATAATTTATCTGAAGACGCATAAGTTCTCTCAAAGACCTATTGTTTCCCGAGCTTCTCTGAGCGAGACAATTTTGAGTTGAAAGCCATCTGGAACCTGATAATGCCGAAGAATTTTGTCTGTGGTAATGAGAAAGTCCATGCCATAAGCTAACGAGTATCCAAGATGGGTTCGATCTGTAGGCTGCATTCGACCTTGGCATTCATCAACCAGAATCCAGCAAATTTCAGCCGCTTCATCGCTCGGCAGAAGAAAGCGCATCTCCAGTTTTCTCCATAGGTCTATCAGAGCCGAGATCCGCTCCAGCTTCTGCAGATCTTTGCTTTGCTTCTCGACGGTTATGGTTTTGAAAACGGTCTCTGCCAGAACGGAGAACGGAACACAAAGCTCAAGATCAGGATGATTATCGATGTGCTCCATCTCTTTTATCCTGGCCGACAGAAAAGAGGAAGATATCAGAATCAACAGCTACATGTTTCATTTCTTATGGAAAGCATTCTTGATTCGTTCCCTGGTTGCAAGAGCTTCCTCTTTGGTTACCGCCCATACTATATGGCCGTTGATATCCACGGCGCCGGTAGTGTCTCGATATTGATGTAAAATAGTAGTAACAATCCTTGCGATGTACAGGATGCAACCATAATGATGACCGCATTCAGATCATCTGCAAGATTCATAAGAGGCCCTGTATCCATACTTGAATTGTACCACGAAATCAAGGAGGATACAAGGCTATGCAATCATTAGAGCCGGTAATAAATTATCTTGTCGATCCGAATAGTGGACTGAAGCAGGTAATGACCGAGTTCCTGAATGCGGTCATGCTGTTTGAGGCATATCTGCAGAGCGGTGCTCTCCCTTATGAACGTACTCATCAGAGGAAGGCACATAGAAACGGCACAAGACCAAGAACCCTCAAGACCCGCATTGGCGAAATAACCCTTGATAAGCCTCAGTTTAGAGAATTCCCATTTGAATCAAGCGTATTTGAAAGATATTGTCGCGTCGAGCAGGCTCTGCTAATGATCATCGCAGAATCGTATATTCAAGGCGTTTCAACCCGTAGAATGGAGGAATTGGTCAAGAATTTCGGTTTGAATAAGCTATCTGCATCTGAAGTCTCCCGACTATGCAAGATTCTCGACGAAAAAGTCGAAGAATTTCTCAAGCGGCCAATCGAAGTTAAGATTCGCTATCTTCTGGTCGATGCCACTTATTTCAAGGTAAGATGTGGCGTCCAATATAAAACCAGGGCACTATTGGTTGTAGTAGGGATTCGCGAGGATGGTCTAAGGGAGATCCTCGGCGCAAGCATAGCGGAATCAGAGGATAGCGGTTTTTGGCTGACGTTATTCAGGAGCCTCAAGGATAGAGGTTTAGAAGGCGTCGAGCTGGTGATATCTGACGCGCATAAGGGAATTCAAAAAGCGGTAGAATCATCGTTTCTGGGAGCCTCATGGCAGTATTGTCATGTTCATTTCTCCAGGGCGGTCCTGGATAGCATTTCCAACAAGGACAAACAGGAGATCGCTGATAAGCTGAAAGAGGCTTCTGATGACGAGATGAAGATGCAGGAACTGGGTAAGGAACTGAGAGACCGAGGGTACGATCCTGCAGCGGAGACAATCGATAGGTTCAGATTCGATCTGTGGAATTATAAGGCGTACCCAAGGGTGCATTGGAAGAGGATACGCACCACAAACGTCATTGAGCGCATCAATAAGGAATTGAAGCGCAGAAGTAGACCAGTGGGTGCATTCCCAAGCGATAAGTCCCTGATGAGGCTCGCCGGGTGCATCATGATAAATATTAATGAGGAGTGGATTACGGGCAAAAAGTATCTATCGATGGACGAGGAGTAATGATAATAGGATACAGGGCTGTCATGAAATTACAGCATTTTCTAGACACTACCGAAACCCAGAGAGTGGATGTATTGATGGAGCAGGACATGAAAGGGCTTGTAGATCTCCGGCCGGCTCTCCATAATCCTCTGCAGCGGAACCCTATTTAGGACTATGACATTAGAGCCGGTGGTGAAGAAGCCCTCCAGAAAGCCCTGGGGTTTGTTGCCAAGATTGGCCATGCCCAGCATCAGCGCGCACCGACTCCTGCCCATCCGCTTTAAAATACCAGAGACTTGATCAGTTCGAATACATCTAGCAGGGACTTGGCCCCTCCAGCCGGGTTCGATAATCCAGGCTCATTGCTATCCTCGTTATGGACTCATATGAGTGCTTCATAAGTATACAATACTAATCTGAGGTTACTAACGGAGCATGTAATCAAGACCTTTGCCACAAGATCCCCTTCTGCAGACCGATCTCCATCCAGGCCCAGGCCCAGATTATG
>CALMJN010000332.1 GCA_937864385.1 uncultured Methanosarcinales archaeon
GACGCCGATCTGCCTGCGGCTGACCTCAAGGACTGCCTGGCCGATGCGGTCAGGGACAGCTTCAATATGCTGACCGTGGATGGCGACACCAGCACCAACGACACAGTGCTTCTCACGGCCACGGGGGCCGCAGGAATAGCCAGGTCGGTCAGCATCCAGCACTTCCGGGAGGCTCTGCGCAAGGTCCGGCCCAGCGTGGAGGAGAACATGGTCAGCTACTATGAGAGGATCAGCCAGAGGTTCAAGGGCGGCATAAAGGTGGACCCTGCCTCTCTGATGGGCTATAGATGATCCGTGTGCTGTGGCATATGTCTGTCTTGAAGGGTGGCGTGAAAGTTTAAAATTTGGAGGGCGGGAGAAATGGGAAAGGTGTTCTCGGGGAGCATTGCCGGAAAGGAGATAGTGAATATAGACGGCATGGTATTGGGGCGGCTCGATGATCTCACCTTTGATGTCCAGACCGGAAAGCTGCAGGACATGAGGGTCCGGCCGGACCGGGAGCTCAACCGCATCCAGTACCGGGAGGAGGGCAGGTTCGTGCTCATACCATTCTCCTCCGTTGTGGCCATCAAGGACTACATTGTGATCGATGAGAGCCGAGCGGTGATGGATAAGCCTTTCAAAGATAAAGCATCAGAATAGGCTTCAGGCAATACATTTTGATCTCCGGATTCAATGCTGGCTCATTGCATCCTGGGAAAGGCTTAATTTATTCCGGGTGCATGAGCTATCCCCCATGAGATTTATCTTCCATTTAGCCATTATCGCCCTGGTTCTGCTGGCAGCAGGCTGCCTCGCCCCTAAAGAAGAGGCAGCAGCGGGCAAGGTTCTCCTGAAGACCAGCATGGGCGACATCACCATCCAGCTTTACGATGATATGCCCAAGACCGCCGGCAACTTCCGGGATCTGGTGGAGAAGGGATTCTATAATGGGGTGATCTTCCACCGGGTGATAGACGGCTTCATGATCCAGGGGGGCGACCCCACCGGAACCGGTTCCGGCGGGCCGGGCTACACCATAGATGACGAATTCGCCGAGAGCAACAGGAACTTCCGGGGCACCATCAGCATGGCCAATGCCGGGCCCAACACGGGTGGCAGCCAGTTCTTCATCAACCTGGTGGACAACAACTACCTGGACAGCGCCCATCCTGTCTTCGGAAAGGTAATCGAGGGAATGGATGTGGTTGATGCCATCGGCAGAGTTCCCACTGACGAGAGCGACCGTCCCATCAGCGAGGTCAAGATCATCGAGGCAAAGATGGCATCTTGATTTATCATCTATCATTTCTAGCTGCATCACGGGATGAAAGAGAAAGCGAGAGCCGATCAAAGTCAATAAGAAAAAGGATTGATTGAAATGTCAGAGGATTCCAATAGCAGCGCAGTCAAGGTACAGCTCAAGACCAATATGGGTGAGATCACTCTAGAGCTTTACCCGGATATGCCCATCACGGCAGGCAACTTCCAGAAGCTGGTGGATAAGGGATTTTACGACGGCACCATCTTCCACCGGGTGATAGACGGCTTCATGGTCCAGGGGGGCGACCCCACCGGAACCGGCCGGGGCGGGCCAGGCTATGCCATCAAGGACGAGTTTTCCGGCAAGAACAAAAACAACCGGGGCACCATCAGCATGGCCAATGCCGGACCCAACACCGGGGGCAGTCAGTTCTTCATCAACCTGGTGGACAACAACTTCCTGGACAAGGCCCATCCCGTCTTCGGAAAGGTGGTGGAGGGAATGGATGTGGTGGACGCCATTGGCAAGGTGAGGACCGGGCCCATGGACCGGCCGGTGAAAGAGGTGAAGATAGAGAGTGCTAAGGTGATATCTTAATCATTTTTTGAGATACTTAAGATACTCATTCTGTTAATGCTAATGCGGCCATCCTGGCAGCGGGCTTGGATTATGGAGATGGGAATTTGAAATATCTTTATCTGCTATCGGCTCCAGCCAGAATAGCATATGCCCAAACCCAGATCCGGCAAGAACACTATCGCAGCTTCCGAGATCTCCCAGTACGTCTACTGCCCGGTCTCCTGGCACCTTAAAAGATCGGGAGTGCCCATGGAGTCACCAGGCCTGGAGCGGGGAGCGGCGGAGCATGAGCGGGCCGGAGGCTGTCTGCGGCTTGCGGCACGCCGGGAGAGAGCATCGAGCATGCTTTGCAGGGCGGGCTTGCTGCTCGCATTTGCCGCTCTAATTCTGCTGGGATGGATATTATGGACACATTCTTAAATGAGATCATCCCCGCCATGCTGCTTTTGGCCCTTGCCCTATCCTTTTTCTATTTCTCCCGGATGGCCAAGTCCTCGGCTCGATCCGTGCGCCGGGTCAATGGCATCCCTGCGGGAGAGGTGATTTACTCCGACCTCGATCGTCCGGCTCATGCACTCCACTCCCGCTCCCTGGGCCTCTCGGGAAAGCCCGACTATCTCGTTCGGGATAAAAAGGGACGCCTTATCCCGGTGGAGATCAAAAGCAGCAGGGCAATACAGCCTTATCGAGGCCACATAATGCAGCTTGCTGCCTACTGTCTTCTGGTAGAAGAGAATTACAATGTGGCCGTGCCCTATGGGATCTTGGTTTATGCCGACAAGGTGCAGCATAAGATCGAGTTCGACCCCCATCTGCGCTCTGATCTATTGAGCACTCTGGAGGAGATGAGATATGCCCTAAAAAGCGGCTCTCCTGAAAGGGGGCACAGCCAGAGAAAGAGATGCAGATCCTGCTCATTTTACAGGAGCTGCAGCAGTAGACTGGACTGAGACGGCTGGCTTGGGCATCGTACTATGCTCAGAGCAGCCTTCCCGATTCGATCTTGGCGCATCTTCCTGCCACCACCCGGTAGCCCTCCCGGTCCAGCTTGACTATGGTCTCCGGGCTCTCTGTGCCCGGCTGCATCCAGAAGACCTTGAATCCCTTCTTTACCGCCTCCTCGGCCAGAGCGGCAACGGCAGAAGGGCGGCGGAATACATCTATGATGTCTATCTTTTCCGGAACATCATCGAGCGAGGCATAGACCTTCTCTCCCAGGATGGTCCGGCCGGCATAGTTGGGATTGACCAGAAAGAGCTTGAAGCCGCGGCTTTGCAGCACATCGGATACGAAGTAGCTGGGCTTATAGGGATCGGGAGAGATGCCGACCACGCAGATGTTCTTGCAGCTGGCCAGGGCCTCTTTAATGTCCCTGTCTTCACGCAGGATGGGCATGAGATGATGTCTGGTACTTATGGGGATAAATAATTTCTTTTAATTTTTCTTTTAATTTTTCCGGCTATTCTTCTTCATTACGCATCTGCCCCGGGCCACCAGAACGGAGGGGCCCCGGCGGGCCAGCTCCTTTCGGAGAGCTGCCTCAACATCCTCTTCCTCGGCGGGCAGATCCAGGACGCTGGTGGGCAGCAGCGCCTCTAAAACGCGGGAAAGATCGGGAGCCTCCTGAAAGCCGGTCATGGCCGCCACATCGTTCTTGAGCACCACCGCCAGAAGATCGCGCCTGCTCCAGACGGCATTGATCAATCCCGCCAATCCGGAATGAGCCAGGGCGAAGTCTCCCATCAGAGCTATTCCCTTGCCGCAAAAGCCTGAGGCCACGCCAGCCGATGAGCCCAGGCCGTAGGCCACGTCCGCAGAAGAGAACGGCTCCCGCGTTGCCCGGATGGAGCAGCCGGCGTCCCCGGCCACGGGCGCATCCACTTTTGCCAGGGCAGAAAAGAGGGCCCGGAAGGGGCAGTCGGAGCATACGCCCTCATACCCCCTCTCCGCCACGCCCTCATATGCCTGCCGCCTCCTCTCTGGCCTGCCTCCCAGCTCCTCCAGGGCTTGGATGATGTCCAGGCGCTCCAAGGCTCCTCTGGGCAGGTGGCCGGTTAGCTTGCCTCTGATCTTGGGATTTTCGGAGAGGATGCTCTCTATAAATGGCTCCGGCTCCTCGGCCACCAGTATCAATCTATGTCCATCTATGAAGCGGCGCAGAAGCCTCTCCGGCAGGGGATGGCTGTAGGCCAGAGCCAGGACCGAGACGCCCAGCCCCTGGGCCAGGCTGGCGGGATGGCCGCTGGCTATGATCCCTATCTCTCCGCAGATCTGCACCTGGTTCAGGGGAGAGGACTCGGATGCCTCCTGGGCAAAGGCCATGATCCGATCATGGTGCCTCTGGTGACGGCCCTTTGCCGTCAGCTCCCAGTTGTTTTTCTCAAACCTCTGCCCCGTGGCCGGAAGAGGCCGGGATGGGATATGCTCCTCTTGGGCGGAGAGGAGACGAGATGTTATCCTCACCATCACCGGAATCCTCAGCTTCTCCGAGAGGGCGTAGGCCTCCAGGAGAGAGGCATAAAGAAGGCCAGGGCGGCAGGGATCGAGCAGCGGCAGCTCAGAGAGGGGGGCATAGAACCTGCTGTCCATCTCCGCCTGAGAGCGGCGCGGACCCAGGTCGTCCCCCACTAAAACCACAACACCGGAGCCTATGCCGTGGGTGGCGGATATGACCAAAGGATCGGCCAGAAGGTTCATGCCCACCTGCTTGACCACAACCAGAGAGCGCAGGCCGGTGGCAGATGCCCCCAGGGCTATCTCGAGAGCCACCTTCTCATTGACCGATATCTGGCAGCGGAGGGCCTGGGCCAGATCGGTTATGGGGTAGCCGGGCACATAGGTCCGCACGGACACGGCGGCATCCTCTGCCGCCCGGAGGGCAGCATCCAGGCCGTTCATGCCATTCAGGCCTTCAATGAATCATCCGGCTGTACCGATTCATCAGGCTGGGCGCAGAATGGAAGGGCAGCCACGGCTCCGATCAGCCCCTGGCCGTTCATCACTATCTGCACCCCATTCTCCCGCGCTGCTTCCAGGGCATCCTCATAATGCACCCTCTCTCTCTTGCACCGCTGCCCGAAGGGCAGTAGGGAGGAGGGATCATAGTCCCGGAAGACGGCCATCCCTGTCTGGGTGGAGACGGAGTACTTGCCCAGCAATGCCTTGAACTCGGAGAGCATGGCCTCGGCCCGGTCGGGGAGACAGGCAAACTCCACCACCGTGGCCACGCAGTTCTGGGTCTTGGTGGGCACGGGAAAGAGCTGCACCAGGCTGTGGGAGATGTAGCGGGCCTCCTTTCGATCCACCTTCTGAGCGATATTATGAACCAGGCTCCAGGTGGCTCCCTCGGTCTTGGAGTCGGTGTCGTCTATCCCGATGATAAGCCTCTCCCTTCGGGGCAGGACGATGGTTCCTCTAGCCACCCGACCTCCCCCGCTCTCCGTTACCTCATAGCGCAAGACATCCTCGGCTCCGGCCCGGCTGAGTGTGGCCCCCACTCCCCCACCGCCCAGGCCGGCGTAGGTCACCTCCACCTCTTTGCCATTGACTGCTACCGACTCTATGCCAGCCGACCTCTTGGAGGAGACCAGATCCAGATCGACCGCTCCGGGCTCGATGGTGTATCTAAACCACCCCCCGATATTGCGGCAGCTTTTCACCAGGGGACCGCGGCAGTAATGGTACCTGGCCCAGGCCGATCCTCCATAACAGTTGGAGCGCTCCATAAGCTCCAACCTGCTGCCTCTGTCATCAACCACGGCATGGATCTGTTTGTAGACCACAACGTATGGATTCTCTAATTCCAATTGCACTGGCATCATTCCTCGGCTGAAACTCTCTCTGCTGAATCATGACTGTATTCATTGCCCTTGATATACTCTCTCAATAGCACTGTGGCGTAGCTTCCCTTGGGCAGAGAGAACTGCAGATTTGCGCTGCTGCCGGAGAAGGTGATCTCGGGCAATACCGGACAGAGGGCAGCCCGTCTGGTGCCCTTGGATCCCATATCCAGGCACCCGGCCACCCGGAAGTCCTCCTCTGAGACGGCCTCCTCGGCGAGGAGGGCCCGCTCGATCTCGCCTTCCCTACCCTCCCCCAGCTCGGTCTCAAATCCTATCAGGGGCAGGGTGAGAAAAGATCTGCCCCTCTCGATCAGCCTGTTTATGGCCGAGAGGTTTTCCGGGTTAGCCTTTTGCAGCCTGCCCATATCCGGCAGACCATCCCGTGCAAAGCAGACTACATCTCCTATCTCCGCCCGGTTGAGAGGCATTCCTTTCGCCAGACGAAGGCTCAGGATCTTATTGAAGAGATAGGACTGATAGGCATGGACGAAGAGGCGGCGCAGATTGGGAGAGAGCACCATAAAAGAATGGGCATAATCTCCGGGATGCTCCACCAGATAATTGAGCATGGCCGTCTCAAAGCTCAGGCGCTCCGGAAAGTGCTTCAGCGCTTCAGGAATATTCCGCCCCGTCCACAACTCCTGCCGGGCGATAATGGTCTCAGGGAGCTCTCCGGTAAAGGGCTGGGCCAGATAGATGAAGACTGCATCTTCATAATGCCCCCGCACCAGGGCCTCTCCCACTCTGTGTGTCACCGGTCGGACCTCTCCGAACCTTTGCACCCCGAAGTAGTTGGGGATGCCTCCATGACTCTCGATCTGCCGGGTGATAGCGGCAAATTGAGCCGCCGGCTCGGGGCAGGAAAGGTCGCGGATGGTGATGGAAAAATGGTTGCCCAAAAGATCCCCCAGCCCCACACCTCGGTTGGAGCGCCCAAGAACCCTGATCTTCAGGTCCGGCAGGCTGATCCGGGATAGCTCTTTTTCCTCCAGGTTCATAATGCTGATTCGCTGGCTGGTGACAGCTTTCTTGTCCTTGGTGCCGGCCCAGGAGAACCTCTTCTGGCTGATGCGTAGGATCCTGGCCATCTCCCGGATAAGCCTGTGCGCATCCCAGTTGGTCTTTTCCACTTCCACTATCAGGTACCTGCCGCCCTCATATGCCCTTTCCGAAAAGAGCTCAGAGACTATAAAATCCCCGGCGCAGCTCTTGATCTTTCCTCCACATCCGGGGGCATCGGTGATGTAGTATTCCATTCCCAGGGACCGATCCATCTCGCTGGCAGGAATCATCATCTATCGCCTTTTGCAGCGCTTGATATCACTTTTTAATCGCCTCAAACCAGCTTGAGCTTGCCTGTAATCCTGTCCATGAGCTTTGCCTGGGCCGGGCCGAGCCCCAGAGCGGTGATGGTACCGGCCGGAATCTCGGTCAGACCCGCATCTGCGACAATGGCACTGGCTATTCCGGCTCGATCCGCCTCCTCACGCAGCCGGAAGAGCTCCGGCACACCGGGGACCTTCAAGACCACCTTCTTCTGTCCCTCACTCTTCCAGTCGGCTACCGTAGATCTATCCATCTTCTCCGCCCTCTCCACAGCCATGACCGCAGCATGAGCCACCTGAACTGCAAGCTTGCCTGGAGAGAGCTTGAGATCCTCTCGGATGACAATGCACTGCTTGAACTCCATTTAATGCAACATCTCCTGAACAGATTAAATCGGAATTGGATCGCTTAAAGATAGACCATGCATCAGGCGAGAAAAAATTTTCGGAAAAGGGGAAGAGGCTGAGATGATCAAGCCTCTTTGGTCAGAACTCTGATGCAAGAGGGGCTTTTCGCAATATTGCCCATCTTGGCCCCAATAAGATAATCCAGGCCCTTCTCTGCGGCTATGTCCAGTATGCGCTGGGTTACCACGCCATCGAAGATCACTCCGCTCACGTCACCATTGGCCTCCTTGAGCTCCCGGGCCAGATCCCTGACAGCAACCTCTTTGAGCACATTTTGATTCCTGTCCATGATCCTGGCGGAGAGTGTACCATCCAGCTCTTCCATATGAGCTCTAAACCATTCTCTCTCCGGCTCAGGCTCCGGGACCACCTCAGGGGCGACAACTGCCGCCTCCACAATGGCCGGCTCAGGCTTGGCCATGACCTCTCGGGGCATGATCCTTCTTGGTGCGATTACCTCCGCCCTCTCCATAGTGCTGCGCACGCACAAGGGCTTCTCTCGGATGAGGCTCTTTCTCTTGGTGGTGATCTCCCGTCTCTTCTTGGGCTGGCTCTTGATCTTGTACTGGTCTAAAACCTGCTCCACGGGGATCTTCTGGCGAAGTGCTCGCACGATCTCCTTCTGAGTCAGATCCTCAACGCTCTTGCCCTCCGGGGCTCTGGCCACGAAGTCTATGTCCGCCACCTGAAGCAGCTCTTTGATGATCAGCTCCCCGCCCCTGTCACCATCGGTAAAGGCGGTCACAACCTTCTTGGCGCAGAGATCAGCTATATGGGGGGGCACATTAGTCCCGCCCACGGCCACAGCATTCTTTATGCCGTATTTGAGAAGATTTAGCACATCAGCTCTGCCTTCCACCACCAGGATTGCATCTGAGTCCAGCACATTAGGGCCAGCCGGGAGATTATCTTTGCCCAAATGAGTAATCTCTTCCACCCGGACCGACTGCTTGATCTCCTCGGTGATCTCCTCCGTCTCCAGGATGTTCTCATCGAACATCTCCACCAGGATGCGCTTGGCCCTCTCTATGACATATTTTCTCTTGGAGGCGCGCACATCCTCGATGCGATTGATTGCAATGCGAGCGATGCAAGGCCCTACCCGGTCGATGGTCTCCAAGGCTGCCGCCAAAATAGCTGTCTCTACCTTGTCGAAGCTGGAGGGGATGGAGATGGTGCCGCTGGATTTTCCCCCACTGGAGGTGATCTGCACATCTATTCTGCCCAATCTTCCTGTTTTTTGAAGATCTCTAAGATCCAGATCTGATCCCAGCAGGCCTTCGGTCTGGCCAAAAATAGCTCCGACCACATCCGGCCTCTCTACTATTCCCTCCGCAGTTATATCCGCATAAATAACATATTTAGTTGTATCAACATTTTGCATTTAAGACACCTCTTATTTTAAAATAGTTCGATAAAAGTCACACTCAACCATAAATGCAAAGCTATCTCCGGCCTGCCAAGGCCGTTTCGCGACCCAGCGCCGCGCCTATAGCCATGCCGCCTTACAGGCAAGCAGTGAGCAGTGAATGAGGTGAATATGAGGTTTATCCAACTATTCTAGTGTCCATCTATCAATGTTAGGGGACATCTGATAGAAATGCCTACATATGAGCACTTTTACTCTTTTTTTGCTGGCATTTCATCGCCCAGGCTTTGCCCAGGCTTAATCATCATGTGATTTGAAGCTTAAATACGCGCTTCTATGTGTAGAATTGCATAAAACTAGTTTAAGAACTTTTTGGTAGAAACGGATTCAGATACAAATCCATTAGATCTGCTCACAACTATAATATTCTTTATAATATTATAAATACATCCTTTGTTCTTATTACCTTGACCTCTTCTCCCGGCTGGACCTTCAGATCCC
>CALMJN010000333.1 GCA_937864385.1 uncultured Methanosarcinales archaeon
CGCCTATAAGCTTCGGTTATGGAACAGGATGGTATGCTGCACATCCTATTGGTTATAACTCCCTCCTTAAGGACAAGAACATGGCCAAGAGCTATCAGGAAGGAGCATCCATGCATAGGCAGATTGAGTATGCTCATGCCGTGAAAGGAGACATTGCTGTTGATATTAACTGCACCGCTCCTACAGCCACTGCGGATGGCAAAGGCACCCTCAGCATGAACATCGATGACGATATAACTCAGGGATCGCTGCATATCGGGGAACTTCTCAATAATGCCACAGTATTTAAGGTCAAACCATATGGCCACAAGGCTGCGCTGAAAGATCCGATCATCCTGGTAGACAACGATTATATCGGAAATTTCCAGGTTCAGCAGACCATGAAGCTGGAGATGACAAAGTGCAAGCCAACCTGGCGAGAGGACTGGCTTCCCTGCTGCCACGGCGGCTTTTTCGACATCCCTGCATGGAATTTCGATAAACGATATAGTGGACAGAAGGGCATTTTCGATTGCACCTGCCGAAATGAATCCATCTCCACCATGAAGCCCAAATGGAACACCAGCCTGGCCCAGTTCCCTACGGAGACGTACAGGAACGTGCCGTGAATTGATTTCTTTATTTTTTAAGGGATGAGTGGATGAAACAAATTCTAAAATTGTTAATGCTGCTAGGACTGATCTTGCCTTTGGCATTCAATCCAGCCTCAACTGAGGACAGCAATGGGAACAAGATCATTCAGATCACAGACGACCGGGGAAGAACGATAGAGGTCCCCTATCCCTGCGAGAGGATAGTCTTCCTGGTTGAGAACGCTATGAATACCATGTACGCTGTGGGCGGAGCAGATCATATCGCCGGCATTGGCGACATCTGGATGCCAGAGCAGCGCGAGCCGCTCTTCCGGGCTATAGATCCCGGCTTTGACCAGAAGGTCAGGATCTCCAAGGAGGGAGGAATGGTCAACCTGGAGACTCTGGCCAAGGCCAATCCCCAGCTTGTGGTTCTGTGGTCGGTGGACTGGGACGATGATGTGACCAAGTCCATTGAGGAGAACCTGAAGGTTCCCACCTATGGCGTCTTCATCGACAGCATCGGCGACCTGCATAGACAGGCCGAGGTCTTCGGCCAGATCATCGGAAATGAGAGCCGCGCCACAGAGGTCATAGACATAATGACCGCCTATGAAAAGAAGGTTGCTGATGTGACCTCTTCCATGACAGAGACGGATAAGCCCAAGGTCTACTGGATGTGGGGCGATATTCTGGGCACTGCCGGCCTCAACAGCACTGCCAATGAGCTGATTGAAAAGGCCAGTGGTGTGAACGTCATGCAGCACTGGAGCAATGAGACCCGGACCATGGAGCATCCCAAGCTGAACCTGGAGTCTTTAGTGCAGCTGAATCCCGATGTGATCTACATGTGGTACAACACCAATTTGGATCCGGAAGATGTGATCAGCGGCAAGGATTTCGAGGGCTGGAAGGAGATAAATGCGGTCAAAAACGGCAGGGTATTCGAGGTGCAAAATCCGCTGATCTTCGACTTCCATACACCCAGGTATCCTCTAGCTCTGATGATCATGGCCAAGGAGATAAACCCGGACAAATTCCAGGATCTGGACCTGGATGAGCAGATCGACAATATGTTTGTGGATCTGTACTCAGTGCATTATCCCGGTTTCGCTGCGGCATGAGTTGTTGCGGGATTGGTCGAGCCTGATGCACAACGGTCTAGGCAAATGGACCAGACTGATGGGAGGGCTTCGCCTCTCCCGGCTTTTTTTTAACAGAAGGATCTGGCTGACGGCTTTCGCCCTGCTTCTGCCCCTGCCTGCGTTCTTAGTCTCCATGAATATAGGCACCTATCCAGTCTCAGGGCCAGAGCTGGCAGAGATCATTTTCTCCAGGCTCATGGGCCACGACCTGAGGCTGCCCCAGGTCTATGATACCGTGGTATTCAACATCCGTCTGCCCAGAATCCTGCTGGCCATGCTGGTGGGAGCTGCTTTATCCATATCGGGCGCGACCTTACAGGGCATCTTCAGAAATCCCCTGGTCAGCCCCTTTATTTTAGGACTGTCGTCCGGTGCCGCCTTTGGTGCGGCCCTGGCCATGTCTGTATTTCCCTGGATGCCCTTGCAGATGGGAGCCTTTTCCTTCAGCCTCCTGGCGGTGGGCTCTGCTTACCTGATGGCCAGACGCAAAGGAGAGGTTCCGGTTATCTCTCTGGTTTTAGCAGGGGTAGTGGTCTCATCGGTCTTTGGGGCACTTTTGGCCATCATTCAGTTTGCCGTAGATGCCCGCTCCCTGCAGAGCATTGTCTACTGGAATATGGGTACCCTCTCCACCGCGTCCTGGTCCAAGGTGGATTTAGCTGCACCCTGGGTCCTGGTGGGCTGCTTGATACTCATCGCTTTGCGCTGGAGGTTGAATGTGCTGGCCCTGGGCGAGGAGGAAGCAAGATCTGTGGGCATGAACCTGGAGCTGTACAAGTTCGTCTTCATCGTCACGGCCACCCTGGTGGCTTCCGCCGTGGTCTCAGTGGCCGGAATCATCGGCCTGGTAGGCCTGATCGTTCCCCACATGGTACGCATGGTCTTTGGTCCGGATCATCGCATACTTATCCCTCTCTCGCTAACTGTAGGGGCATCCTTTCTGGTGCTGGTGGACGATGTAGCCCGGGCCGCCTTCAGCTTCGAGGTGCCGGTGGGAATTATCACCACACTCCTCGGCGCTCCAGTCTTCATCTACCTTCTCCGGGCAACCAGGGCAGGAGGCTGGGAATGAAAGCTGCTGAGGGCATAAGGGTGGATGAGGTCAGCATGGCCTATGGGTCTTCTAAAATTCTGGACGGCGTCTCTCTGTCCATTGGCAAAGGATCTGTAATCACAATGGTAGGACCCAATGGTTGCGGCAAGACCACGCTTCTCAAGATCATCAATAACCTGCTAAAGCCGGATCGAGGCAGAGTCTTCGTGGAAGGGAGAGAGGTGAACTCCATGCCCGCTCACCGCCTGGCTAGGATTATGGGCTATGTGCCGCAAGGGCATAAAATTTCTTTTCCCTTCAAGGTTCGCGATGTGGTGATAACAGGCAGGATGCCCTACATCCCTGCTTTCTCCTCACCCAAGAGAGAGGATCTGGAGAAGACAGAGCAGGCCCTGGTCCTCACGGGAATAAGCGGCCTTGCAGATCAATCCTATACCCAGATCAGCGGCGGCGAGAGACAACTGGTAATGATTGCCCGGGCCATGGCCCAGCAGCCTTCCGTGCTTCTCCTGGATGAGCCTACCTCGTATCTGGACTTCAAGAATCAGATTTTGACACTAAAGATGATCAAGGAAATTTCCAGGAGCCGGAAGGTAACGGTAATCATGACGCTTCACGACCCCAATCATGCCCTGATGTTTTCGGACGAGGTGGTACTATTAAGAAAGCTTAACGGCAGCCGGGCAGGAAATGTCATTGCTTTCGGCCCCCCTCATGAGGCAATTACGCCAAAAAACATCCAGGCCGCCTACGGGGTGGAGGTAGAGATCGCAGAAGTGAAGGGTCGCAAGCTTTTGCTGCCCCTGTAGTGAAACCAACATGATCACACTGCTCATGCAAGAAAGATGAAAAATGGATATATTCGCTAAGCCATTTAATTGCTTGATATGGGCGGTGAAGGCAGTCCGCCGTTTAGGAGCGTAGACCTCGTTAGTGAAACTAGCCAAATCCTGCGGATGCAAGAATGCGTCTGTTGAACGCGAATGCGAATGAGCACGCTTTGAGGATTAAGTTATCCGCCCATATCAGGACGGGAATAATCATGGAACTGCAGAGGAATAAAGTTTGTGGCATTGACGTGCACAAACGATTTCTGATAGCAACAATCCTTTCCCGAGACGGGAAGAAGGATACTCAGCGTTTTAGTGTTACCCTGGAAGATCTCTTAAAATTTAGAGATTGGGTTATCGAAAATGGATGTGAACAGGTGGCCATAGAATCAACCGGAATCTATTGGCATCCTGTACACTCTGTTCTGGAGGGAAAGATCGATTTGATTGTGGCGAATTCCTACAAGATTAAGCACACACCAGGAAGAAAGACTGATGTCAACGATTCCGAATGGATTGCTGAACTTTGTCTCAATGGAATGATTGAGCCATCCAGGATCTTTCCTAAAGATGATCGAGAGCTGAGAAGGTTGACGAGAGCGAGAGAAGGCTATGTTAAGCAGATGACTCAGGAAAAGAACAAGATCCACCAATCACTCGATTCTGCCTGTATCAAGTTGGCATCCGTTATCTCTGATATATTTGGCAAATCCGGGATGTATCTCTTGAATTGTGTTCTAGAAGGAAGAGATATTGATGAGATAATTGACGGCATTCCATCTGGACGACTTAAGAAGAAAGCGGATCAAATTAAAGAGTCTATCAAAAGTCGCCTAGAAATCTCCCAGGTCATTTTGATTCGGGGTTCTCTGAGCTTGATGAGATCCATCCAGGAGAGGATAGATGAACTGGATGGAGAGATTAGCGCCAGAATTCAATATCGCAAGAATGATTTGGCCATTGCTATGTCCATTCCTGGGACAGGTTTTGTCTCTGCCACCGCCATTCTGGCGGAAATTGGCAACTATATCGATTTTAAAAAGCCAGAGCAGCTTGCCGCATGGTGTGGCCTTGTTCCTTCTCTATATCAGTCAGCAGAAAAGACCATCCTTGGAGGGATAACCAAACAAGGCTCCAAGCATATTCGAAGAATGTTGATTCAAGTCGCCTATGCCATATCGCGAACCAAGGATTCCAAGCTGAGGAAATTCTTCTTGAGGATTCAGGCCAAGAAGGGATCTAAAGTAGCAGCTGTTGCTCTGGCAAGAAAGGTTCTATGCATTCTTCACCATCTTCTCATGAATCAAGAAATGTATCTTGAAGACAGAGATAGGAAGAATATGCGTCAGAAGCCCTTAAAACAGCCGTCTCCCATCGAGATGTCGATCCAAGAGATGATTGACTGCATCGTCCGGGCAGGTTATGTTGTTACGAAAAGCGATAGCATAGGAGGGTTCGGTTAAATCAATTTTTCGGTTTTTTTCATGCGAAACGGCGGCGGCGCACCCCGCTGCAAGCAGACGGGGCATCCAAGGCGCCGCCGCATGAAAGCGGAATCATGTTAACCGATCTAAAAACGAGGCATGTTTACATCGTTTAGCATCATTCGAATTCCAGCAAATTCATTTTCTTGTATGCATCTTTTTCTTCCTTTGTCCCTTTCTTTTCAACATAATTTCTTATTATATCAGCTGTAACACCATCGCCCACGGTTCCGACATATCCACCATCACTCCAAAATTCTCCGCCCCATAGCAGTTTCTTAATTTCTGGAAATCTTTTAAAAAACTCTCTTGCGGTTATGCTCTTTAATATTTGCATCACTTTTGATGGCGCATATTTTGGGGCAGCTCCAATGAAAATGTGAACATGATCGCCATCAGTACCGATAGCGTCAAAATCGAAACAATATCGTTTGCCTATTTCGGAACATATAAATTTTATATAATTTATGCGATCTGAATCAATAAGTAGCTTCTTACGATATTTTATGCATAATACCATATGATATCGAATTTTATAAGCACAA